>CALFPI010000351.1 GCA_937919035.1 uncultured Gemmatimonadaceae bacterium | reverse complement strand
ATGTCGAAGGGCTGCACGGCGAACGCTCCGAGATGTACTACATGCCGCAGATGAGCCCGTTACCGGCGGCGCTGACCGTCGAGTCCTGGGCGGCGGATCGGGCCGTCGAACAGATCAACGTCGACGATGATCGCCCCTTCTTCGGGTTCCTCTCCTTCATCGGGCCGCATCCACCCCTGGCACCGCCGATCCCATTCAATCGGCTTTACGATCCGGATCGTATGCCCAGCCCCATTCGTGGTGACATCGACGTCGATCACGCCGACGAACAGATCCCGTGGATGAACCATGGCGTCTGGGCCGAGGATATCAGCGATGCCCAGGCGCGGGTGCTGCGGGCTCGCTACTACGGCGAGTTGACCTATATCGACGATTGCCTGGGGCGGGTGCTGGATGCGGTAGAGGCGCGCCCGGACGCGGACAATACCGTGATCTGCTTCTTCGCCGATCACGGCGATCACCTGGGCGACCATCGGGCCTGGCAGAAGGAGAGCTTCTTCGAGGCCTCCTGTCGTGTGCCGTTGCTGCTGAGTTGGCCCACGGGGGGCATCACGCCGGGTGATCGGCGTCAGGAACTGGCCAGTCTCATCGATCTCTACGGCATCGCCACGGGCTGCGCCGGCGAGGCCGACCTGCGGGACGGGTCGGACCTTCTCGGCGTCCTGCGTGGCACGACAGCGCCACGGGAGCAGCTCTTTGGGCTGTTCGGTGCACCGGGCACGGCAAGATTCAAGGTCATGGTCCGCGAGGGCCGGTGGAAGTACATCTTTATCGCCAACGGCGGCCGCGAGTTGTTGTTCGATGTGGCAGCCGACCCGCAGGAACTGCGCCAGCTGGCCGCCGGACAGCCCCATGTGCGGGCCCGGTTGCGGGCGGCGGCGGCGGCCTATCTGGCAGGGCCGGAAGGGGAGGGCTCACGCACCGAAGAGGGTGATCTGCGTGCCTTTGAGTTTGCCGCCCGGCCGCTGCAGCGAATCTATCAGTTCGACCGATCCCGTGGCATCCATGGCTTTCCTGCGGATCCCGCCACGGGTCTGCAGCAGTACCGGGCAGCGCGCGGCGACTGATCGTCCGCGCGCTGCGCCGTTTTCTGTCAGACCTCAGCGCCTGTCAGCCCCCTAGTCGCGGATCTGACCCGCCGTGTGCAGGGCCCGGGCGCTGACCCCCAGAACTCCAAGGAAGCCCTGCGAGTCGCGATGGTCGAACTCGCCCACGTCTTCCATCGAGGCCGTGTCTTCGCTGTACAACGAGTGTGGCGCATCGGTGATGCTCTCATACATCACGTTGCCCTTGTAGAGCGAGACCGTGACCGTACCCGTCGCCATCTGGCTGAAACGGGCGACGAAGTCACGACAGGCCTGCGTCGCCGGGTCGAACCAGTACCCCTGATAGATCTGTTCGGCGATCCACTTGCTTACCTGATCGTAGAGGCGCCGGCTGCGGCGATCGAGAATCAACTGCAGCAGGTATTCGTAACTGCGACCGAGCAGCTCCAGGCCGGGCGCCTCGTAGATGCCACGTGACTTGATGCCGACAAAACGATTCTCCACCGCGTGCAGGCCGATGCCGATGGCGTGCGCGCCACCGACGGCGTTGGCGGCGGCAACCAGCTCGAAAGCGCCGAGGGACTTGCCATCGATGGCGACGGGAATCCCTTTCTCGAAACGAATCGTGACACTCTGCGCCTGCTCTGGCGCGTCAGCGGGGAACACGCCCATGCCCGGATCGACACGCGTCGCCGGCGTCGACAGGGACTCCAGTTCGCCCGCCTCGTGTGTCAGGCCGAGGATGTTGGAATCCGTGGAATAGGGCTTGGACAGCGTCGCCTTCACCGGGATCGAGTGCTTTTCACAGTAGGCGATCATCTCTTTGCGGCCACCAAAGTCCGCCAGGAAAGCATCATCACGCCATGGCGCGTAGACCTGTACTTTCGGGTCGAGCATTTCACTGGCAAGCTCGAAGCGCACCTGATCATTGCCGCGGCCCGTGGCGCCGTGGCCGAGAATCGTGATGCCCCGCCGCTGCATCTCCGGGACCATGCCGGCGACGACCACATGCCGGCCGATGCCGGTCGTATTCCAGTAGCCACCCTCGTAGCGGGCACCGGATTGCACGAGTTGAAACCCCGCCTGGGCGATGGCCTCCTTCAGATCGTCGACGATCATCTCGCGGGCACCGGAGGCGAGCATACGCGTGCGCACGTCCTCGATGTCTTCCTCGTCCGGCTGCCCGAGATCCGCCGTGTACGCGACAACATCCACGCCGTGCGCCGTCAGCCAGTGGGTGATCGTACAGCTGTCGAGGCCGCCGGAAACGGCCATGAGTATGGTCTGGCCCTTGAGATCAGGCAGGTACATGAGGTGCGCTCCCGTGCAGTGGATGGATTGTGCCGTGGATGGAAGACGAAGGGAGAGAAAATAGGCTATGCATATTTATTCTGCAACATGGAATAATTATTACTATGCAGGCAAAAAAACGGCCCCCATCCCCCCGGGAGGTCGCGAGTTCAACTGCCTGCAGCCGAGCCGATGGTGTGGCCGGGCGGAAGTAGGTCAAACCGAAACAGGGGATGGAGGCCGCGAATGTCGAGGCCGCGAATGTTGAGGCCGCCGGATCAGCTCAGGCTGCAGCGGTAACTCTCAAGAACGCGTTGCAACTGGCCGAGAGCGTCGTCCATGCTGCCACCGTTGTCCCGGACCCGCGCCGGTTGCATCTGCCTGCCTGCACCCGTCAGTTTGCCCCACAATGTCTCGCTCGGTGCAGACACTGCTGTGGCATGGGCGACCTGATGGGTGCTGTCCTTGTGTGGGCTGCGTCGGGACAGAAGCACGAACCACGCGATGACACCAACCACATCGAGTACGATGATGACCTGCAGGGTGTTTGTCAGAAATTCGTTCAACATGAGGATGTTTCCTCTGGCTCTGAGTGTCCTGCCGGGGCGATTGCTGGCTCATGAACCCGCCGTCCATGGACCTTCGCTGCGGCGCTTCTACTTCTTATGATCGGCGTCCAACACTGATCTCTATGTGATCCACGTCACGCAAGTCAATAAAACATGTATTACATGGTATCATATAACATCTCTATCGGCAAGGACGCTTGCTTTCTTGACACTTTTTCTTCAGCGGGATAGGTTCGTGCCCGCCAATCCTCCCTCCGATCACCTTGCTGGAACCCCTTTGTTATGATCATTGACGCTCACAACCACCCCAACTGGCATGGCCACGACGCCGATCGCATTCTGGCCAACATGGATGCGCAGGGCATTGATCAGACCTGGTTGTTCAGTTGGGAAGTGCCGGAGGACGAGTATTCGCCGTCCTACCACAAGGTGCTGCCCCCGGGAGGCACCGGCATTCCACTGGCGGATGTACTCGAGGTGGGCCGTCAGGCGCCGGATCGATTCGTCCTCGGGTACATGCCACACCCCAAACGCCCCGATGCCATCGATCGGCTCAAGGCGGCCGTCGAGATCCACGGCATCCGACTGGCCAGTGAACTGAAGGTCCGGCTGAGTTTCGATGATCCCGATGCGCTCGACCTGTACCAGGCCTGTGGTCAGATGCGGCTGCCCATCACGATCCATCTCGACTACCCGATCAACCAGGGCAGCGCCCGGTATCCGCGCCCCAACTACTGGTACGGCGGCAGCCTGGATGCACTGGAGCGGGCCATCATCGAATGCCCGGAGACGGTCTTCATTGGCCATGCACCGGGCTTCTGGGCGCACATCTCCAACGACGATCGCCACCGTACCGAGTCGTACCCGGATGGCCCGGTGCTTCCCGGGGGACGGGTGTCACAGATGTTGCGAACCTATCCCAATCTGTACGCTGATCTGTCGGCAGGATCGGGGCTCAAGGCGATCGACCGGGATCGCCAGTTCGGCCATGATTTTCTTGTCGAGTTCGCCGACCGGCTGCTCTTCGGCCGGGATTACTTTGATAGCCGGCTCATGGATCATCTCAAGGATCTGCAGTTGCCCGACGACGTATTCGCACGCATTACCTGCGGCAACGCCCAGCATCTGCTGGACAGTTACCT
>CALFPI010000350.1 GCA_937919035.1 uncultured Gemmatimonadaceae bacterium | reverse complement strand
CAGCAGCACGGTGACACCGATGCAGATGTGTACGAGTGCCGTCTTGCCGAGGAGACTGTCCGCCAATCGAGGCGTATAGAGAAACGTGACGCTTACGATTGTTACCACAATACTGGCTTCGACGGCAGCAAGGATGGCCGACGACACGCGGATCTGCGGATCAGGAGTCGTCATTGCTGGCTTGCCCGCTTTTGTGTGAGGGCGGTAAGGGCAAGACCGAGAGACCCGGCGACGACATTCAATCCGGCGTCCTTCAGCTCAAAAAACCGCTGGGGAAGTACCCATTGGATGGTCTCATCACCAAAGCCGATGACGGCTGTCAGGCCAAGAGCCGACGCGTAGGCTAGAGGGACTTTGAGGTGCAGGCACAGGGCGCGGAACAGGAGGACGGCCATCACACCATACTCGAGAAGATGCAGACGCTCGGCGGGATATTGTCCGAAATTGGCCAGCAACCACACGTAGACTCCGAGCACCAATGTCAGGATCACCAGACGCCAGGGCGCATGCTCGGCCATAGCCTGTCGCCAGGCCTTGACTGCCAGCCACAGCGCCGCGACGACGACAGGGATCGTACCCAGGTGGGCGATACCCGGGCCACTGTGTTCACGAAGGCGTCCCCATACATCCGGAAAAACCGGAACGGTGGCATAGACGATCGCAACGTAAGCAACCACCAGCCCCCAGGCCCGAACCCGCGTTTCCCCGAAGCGCTGCAGTCGGGGCCAGACGAGAGCACCAGCAATGGCCAACAACAGGGCCCAGGCGGTTGCGTCGGCGGCGGGGATCTGCGCCAGCAAAATACCGAGATCCACAATACCCAGAAACAGTCCACGCACCAGGGCCAGCAGTTCGTCCATCGTCTGCCGGGCAGTAACCGTGAGGACGAAGATACTTCCTGACAGGGAGAAACCGACGGCATCCGATGCCTCCAGATTGAAACTTACCCAGTCGCTGGCCGCATCGGGCCGTCCTTGTGGATAGACACGGAAACGCCACGGATTGTAGAGCACCAGGGAGTTCCAGAAATCTGCGTGAAAAGGCCCGTAGGATGGTGTATTCGACTCTACCTCCAGCAGGCCATCGAGATGGTAGGCACCGAGGCCGATCTCATATTCGACAGTGTACTGGCCGGAATCACCATCCCACTGCAACTGAATCGTCTGCCCGGCACCGATGTACTGAAGGGTATCACCCGGCGCGGGAAACAGCACCGTCACACGATCCTGCCCGAGGGACGGCAGGGCAACGGCATCCGTCCGTGTCGTGTCTGCGCCAGCCTCACGGATTTTTGGATGGGTCGTCGCCCACGTCGTCAGCAGTTGCAGCAGACTGTCGGCTACTTCCGGATAGGCTTGGGACAACTCGTCATCTTCAGCCGGATCCAGAGCTATGTCATAGAGCTCGATGGCGTCACCTGGTGTGTGCCAGATGAGTTTCCAGCGCTCCGTACGCAGCGCCCGGGTGCGGGAAGCGTACTGGGCCAGATTCGCTGTATACCCCCCACCGGAAGTTTCCAGGAACAGGGGCCGAGGCGGCAACGTGCCTCCTGCAAAGAGGGGCCGCAGCGATCGCCCCTGAACCCCTTTGGGGATGGGAGCACCTGCCAATTCAAGAAGGGTCGGCATCACGTCTATGGCCTGTGCGAGGGCCTCTTCGAGGATGAGACCCTTCGGTAACCGGCCGGGCGCCCAGAAAATCAGTGGTATACGCGTGATCTCTTCCGACAGGCTGCCTTCCTTGAACGTTGAAACGTGACCGATCAACCCATGTTCGAGCAGTTCTTCGCCGTGGTCAGCGGAGACGACGATGATCGTGTTGTCTGCCAGTCCCTGTTCCCGAAGAACCCGTCGCAAGCGGCCAAAGATGTGATCGTCCAAACGTCGGAGCTCGCCATCATAGAGGGCGTCGACCCAACGTTTGTCCCATGGGGCGAAGTCGAGCGTGCCCCGGAGTAACATCACATCGCGCTGTACAATTGTCATCTTTTCATGCGCGACGAAACGACGTACCCATGACAGCGGATTCCAGCGGGGGCCGAAGGCGTTTTCGGCAAAAAGCTCCTCGTATTCCTCCCCCGGCGCATAGGGCTGGTGCAGATCCCGGTAGTGATAGTACAGGAAGAAAGGGCGATCACTGGCGGCGGCCTCTTCTTCCAGCCAGCGGAAGAGAATTTCGTCACCGTCGTGTAGGTATTGAGTCCGTCGCGCCCACGGCTCCAATCCCAGGTGTTGAAAATTCGGGATATCGGTCAAAAAGAAGATGTCCGGCGCCCGGTAGCCGACCTCTCGCAGGGCTTCGGCGAGAGTGATCACGGAGGGATCCATGCTGCGACCACGGATGTCCACACCATGCGATGGGGCATACAGCGATGTCTGAATGGAGATGAGGCCCGGCGCCGTCCAGCCGGACGTCGTGAAGGCCTTCCGGAAGAAGACCCCCGCCGAACTCAGGCTGTCCAGATTCGGTGTGGTTGCATAGGGATAGCCGTCGTAACCGATATGGTCTGCACGGAAGGTGTCGACGGTAATCAGCAGAATGTTGGGACGGGTCTCGGACCGTGACGGTGCAACAGCGACGATGAGGAGAAGGCAGGCCACGAGAATTCTACACATGCCGTCGGCGCTCCTGCCACCACAATCCAGCAAGCAACACTAGTACGCCGACAGCCGCACAGGCCGGACCGAGCGTATAGGCGCCGTCGGCGACGGATACAGCGGCCGCGACGAACAGTCCTGTAACCACGAAGGCGGCGCCATCAACCTGCAGGTGGCTCCAGCCTGCCTGTACGAGTCGCTGATAGAGATGCTCCCTGTGGGCGCGCAGCACGTTGTCACCGCGCTGAAGGCGGCGCCCGATGGTATAGGTTGTGTCCACGAAGTAGAGGGTCAGAGGCATTGCTGCCAGCCACATCGGGATGCCCTCCCCCGCAACCGCCAGGACCATCACACCCACTATGAATCCCAGACTCAGAGAACCGACATCACCCATGAAAATGCGCGCCGGCGGCAGGTTGAAGAGTAGAAATCCCAGGCACGCCGCAATCACAACGGGTGGCAGTTGTCCGAGGGGAGCATCGATTGGCAGTAGCAGCGCCAGACCCACACACATCGCGATTGTCTGCGATCCCGTAAAGCCATCGATACCATCCATAAAATTGAACACGTTCATCACCCACAGAAGCCAGGTGACGGAAATTGCGGCCGTCAGCACTCCGGGTGCGAGAACCATCTCTGTTGTCAACTGGATCGGTGCCGCCGGGGCACAGAGGGCCCAACTGGCTGCAGCGGCAAGCTGCAGAGCGAGTTTGTGGCCAACGGCCAACGGCCGACCAATGTTGTCGGCCACAGCTACCAGCAGTACTGCCAGCACCAGAAGCAGCCCAACGCGCTGGCTCCCTGGCAAGGAGATCATGAGCGCGCCGGAAAAAATCCCCATGCTGATCGCGATGCCTCCCATGGTCGGCGTCGGCATCACGTGCGTGCTGCGTTCGTTGGGTACGTCCACCACACCCCAGCGCCGCGATCCCCACAGTACCGCCATCGTGGCGACTGCAGTGACGCCGAAAACGAGCCCCGGGATCATGAGACGGGCAATCATGTTCGCAACGCTTCCGGGTCTCCATAGATCTGTCGCATGGCTGCCGCGAAGGTCTGAGGCGCGAAATGCAGATCCCGTCGGGCCGGCTCGATGTCATAGGCCTTGTCTTCCAGCATGCGCCGTACCTGTTCGGCCTGAATAGGCAACCGGAGCCCTGTTGCCTCAAGGGCTGACAGCAATCCCGCCACGGCGGCAGCCGGTACAGGCAATTGCCGCGGCCGCTGGCCGACGATATCTCCCACAGTGTGTATGAGAGCATCCCATGTCAACGGCCTTGCGCCAGCAATGGCATACGTCTGCCCTCGGGCTGCTGGCGCGTCAGGGCAGGCAAGGATCGCCTCAACAACATCTCCGACATAGACGGGCTGATGCAGACAGTGGCGACCGATCGCGGGGATCCAGTTGCGCTGTCGAACCCGACGGACAAGTCGACTGATATTGCGGTCATCC
>CALFPI010000349.1 GCA_937919035.1 uncultured Gemmatimonadaceae bacterium | reverse complement strand
CAGCAGGATCAGCAACTTGCTGAATGTCACCTGATTTTCTGATCCCTGATGCAGCGCGTACGGTGGTTGGAATTTCAGACCACGGTCCGCCGTCTTACCACGGGCTATTACCAGATCGCGTGGAAAGACGCGGAATGTCACGCGATACTGCTCACGGGAATCGGTCACCTTATCAAGAATCAGCGGCAGCCAGACATCGACTTCCTTACCGGCCTTCTGTGGAAAGCCGCGCCCGAGAGCATCGGCGATGCCGTCATCCATGCGAAAATAGAGCAGGAAGCCCAGCTTGATGTTTATCTCACCAAGATTGTCGTTGGGCTTCTTGATGACGGAAGGCCTCGCGACCTCGTGATCGATACCGGCGATCAGTTGTTCCTTAATGAGAATAGAGATCTCACCGGTGTTCAGGAACTCATCGATCACCACTGGGTCAATGATCTTCAGGTCCTCGCGCGATGTATACGCATCGAGAGAGTCGCGGATGCCGTCGAAGAAGTTGCCCTGTGTGCTCTTCTGGTTCCACCCTCCCCCACCGGGGAAGATGTAGAGCTTCGGTTGGCTGAGGTAACGATCGGTGACGTCTCGTCCGGTACGGCCAGGACCTCCCGGGAAGGAGTTGACCGCGTCTATGCGAATCTCAATCACGTCTTCGCCACGCACGACAGCTTCTTTGTCGACCGTCTTGTCGGCTTCTTCCCGGGTACCGGTCCATGGCTTTTCAGGATTCTTCGGATCCTGAGGGATGAAAAAACTCTTACGCAGGAATATTCCCTTGGCCAGGAAATAGACGGGACGATCCGCACCCTCAACCGTTGTCGTGAACACGAGCCGCATCTGGTCACCCGGGGCCAGGAGCCTATCGGTTGGCTCGAAAGCTCCACCACCCTTGGACCGGGGCTGATTCATGAACACAACCGCCTTCGGCACCTCATTGAACTTGCGGAAGGTGTAGTGTCGCAGCAGCCCCTGACCGCGACCATGTTCAACGGATTCCGTCTGCATCCGCGGGCGCACAATTTCAGCGTTCACCTCGGCCTCGCGGATCGGGTTGAACACGACCTGCATTTCCTTGGCCTTGCTCAGTAGCTCCGGCCTCGTGAATGGCTTGCGTTCCTCCACCACCTTTTCGCCACCGTCGGCAGCGGGCGGACCCTCCGCACCAGCAGCATCTGGCGCGATCTTCTTCTTTTTCTTGACGACTTTGCCCATGGGATCAAGTCTTGTTTGGGATGCTAAGGAATCGGCTTTTCGGAGGTTTTCGGTATGATACGGAGAGACGGGTGGTTCGTCAATCTTCCTTGATCTCACCGGTCCACTGCGGTGAACGTGACAGCCAGGTCAGCACTTCACAGTGCGGTGTATGAGGGAACATCTCCACGGGCTGAGCTGAGCGGATGTCGTACCCAGCAGCAGACAGGATCAACAGATCCTCAGCCAACGTCTCGGCATTGCAGGAGATATAGATCAAAGTGGGGGGCCCCAAGGCAACGATCCCAGCCAATGCCTTCTTGTGCATCCCCGCTCGCGGCGGGTCCGCGACAATGACATCAAACCGTTCCTCTTCCTCGGAACGCAACTCGTCGAGAACATCCTCGGTGCGCGCCACCAGAAATGTACAGTTGTTGATACCGTTGAGCGCTGCGTTTCGCCGCGCATCCTCGACTGCTGCGGCTACCTGCTCGATGCCAACCACGGATCTCGCCGCCCGTGCCAGGTGCAGACTCACACCACCTGTCCCTGCATAGAGATCAAGAACATCTGCATCACCCAGTTCCCCAAGTAGGTCCACGACCCGCGCATACAGACCTGATGCAGCCCGCGTGTTTGTCTGGAAGAACGAGTGTGGCGAGATCTCAAACTCAAGTCCACCGCAGGTCTCGGTGATGCGCCCCTCTCCCCTCACGACAAACTCGGCATCGCCTGTGGCAACCTGGGCCTTCCCTGCGTGTCGTACCACCATGCAGGTCGTGATCAACTCACCAACATCCTCAAGGACACTCGACAGCAGGTCGTCGACGGCGTCGCTTGGATATTCCGACACGACTAGATTAACCATCGTCTGCGACGTTCCCTTGGCATCGCGGACAACAAGGAAACGCAACAGCCCTTCATGTGATTTCAGATCATAGACAGGTAGGGCCAAACGGATGCAATGCCGTCTGAAACTGTCGACGATCTGATTGGACGCCTCCGACTGCAGGTGGCAGGCCTCCAAATCAAAAACCCGATTGTAGCGCTCCCGGACATGGAGCCCCAATTGCAGAGCACCATCCCGGTCAGAGCCGAAGGAAAACTCCATCTTATTGCGGTAAAAATAAACGTCGGGGCTTGGCAGAATGGGAAGCCAGCGCTCGGGAGTCAGGTCTCGACACTGGAAAGCCTGATGGATCATGTCCTCCTTCAGGCGAAGCTGGTCGGCGTAGTCCAGGTCCTGCCATCGGCACCCCCCGCAGAGGCCAAAATGAACACACACAGGATCCTGACGAGGCATGCCCGCTTCGATAAGGTCATCGACAACACCTTCGAATCGCCCTTTGCGCTTCCTGCGCAGGTAGACTTCGGCCCGATCGCCCGGAACAGAGCGGGGCACAACGATCTCCCGGCCATCCAAGGTAGCGAGCCCATCCCCTTTCGGGGTCATTGACTCGATGTCGACAACGACGTGTTCGCCGCGCTTCATGTGGTCGGCTTCATGATTCGGGGTGATAAAAAAACAAACGGCGAGGCGGGGAAGAACTCCCCGCCTCGCCGGAATCTTGCTGTCTCATCGGAGCGAAATCCGACGTCTCAGGCCTCGTCGGTGGTGCTCGCCTCCGCCGTACCCGGCATTTCGGCTCCTGGTCGATCCACCAGTTCAACGATGACCATCTCCGCGCCATCACCGCGCCTGGGACCAATCTTGACGAGCCTGGTGTAGCCGCCTGTACGCCCTGAATAACGCGGCGCCAATTCGTCGAACAACTTGCTCACAACAGCCTTATCCGCAATGTGGCGCAGAACCTGTCGCCGGGAGTGCAGATCGCCGCGCTTACCGAAGGTGATCATGTGCTCAGCCTGACGCTTGAGCTCCTTACCCTTGGCAATCGTGGTGCTCACATGCTCATGGGCGAGCAATGATGTCACCAAGTTGCCCATCATCGCCTTGCGATGACTTTTCTCTCGGCCAAATTTGACCGACTTCTTACCGTGTCGCACTTCTCTAAAACTCCTCAGCCAGAGAGCCTGCGGGTTCATCATCAACTTCGATGTCGTCGAACTTGGAGACATCCATACCCCAGGCAAGATCCATCGTCGTGAGAATTTCGCCGAGCTCATTGAGTGACTTGCGCCCGAAATTACGGAACTTGAGCATCTCCGCTTCGCTGAACGATACCATTTCCTTCAGGGTGGAAATTCCCGCTGCACGCAGACAGTTGGCGGAACGAACCGACAATTCAAGTTCATCAACCTGCATGTTCAGCAGGCGAGCAACACGCTTGGTCTCCTCATCAACTTCCTTCTCATCAGATCTCTGAGCCGGCTCGTCCTCGAGGTTGGCTATAAGACCGAGGTGCTCGATGAGAACTCGAGCCGCCTGTGCGACAGCATCTTCTGGGCCCACAGACCCATCTGTCACGACCTCAAGCGTCAGCTTGTCATAGTCTGTTCGACGGCCAACACGCGCATTCTCGATGTTATAATTGACCTTGAGAATCGGCGAGAAGTTTGAGTCCATTGGGATGGTACCAATCGGATGATCCGCAGACTTGTTCTCGTCAGAGAAAACATAGCCACGGCCGTTGCCGACGGTGATCTCAAGGACAACATCTGCATCCTTACCCAAGGTGCAAATGTGCAGATCAGGATTCATGACCTCCACACTCGAGTCGACGGCCAAATCCTTGGCCTTTAACTCGCCTGCACCCTTGGCGACGATACGCAACGTGCGATCCTCATCCCCGTGATAACGCAGGGCGACTTCCTTGAGATTGAGAATGATCTCAGGCACGTCTTCACGGACGCCTTCAATCACGGAGAACTCATGCTGAATACCTTCGACGCTCAGCGAC
>CALFPI010000348.1 GCA_937919035.1 uncultured Gemmatimonadaceae bacterium | reverse complement strand
GTTGATCGTCGCCAGAGCAACGGTCTCTTCTTCCAGAGTCAGCGGTGAGTACTGGCCCTGCTTCAGCACCTCCATCAGTTTCTCGCCGCGGTTGAGCAGATCACGCGTCGTCTGGTCGAGATCAGAAGTACCGAACTGAGCAAAAGCCTTGACTTCGTTATAGCGTGAAATGTCTCCCTTGATCGACCTGGCGACACCCTTCATGGCTTTTGTCTGTGCCGCGGAACCGACGCGAGAGACCGAGGCACCCACGTCCATAGCGGGCCGGTTCCCGGAGTAGAACAGTTCCGGCTTGAGCAGGATCTGTCCGTCCGTGATGGAGATGACGTTGGTTGGCACGAAGGTCGAGACATCACCTTCGAGAATTTCGATGATCGGCAGTGCCGTCAGAGAACCGGCACCATGGGCGTCACTCATCTTGGCCGCACGCTCAAGCAGGCGGGAGTGCAGATAGAAGACGTCCCCCGGATAGGCCTCGCGCCCCGGGGGGCGTCGCAGGACGAGGGACATCTCACGGTAGGCCCAGGCCTGCTTCGTCAGATCGTCATAGATAATGAGGGCGTGCTTGCCGCTGTCGCGAAAGTATTCCCCCATGGAGCAGCCAGCATACGGTGCAATGAACTGCAACGGCGCTGGGTCGGAGGCGGTCGCCGAAACCACGATGGTGTATTCCATGGCGCCATGGGCCTCAAGCTCAGCGACGACCTTGGCCACCGTCGAAGCTTTCTGACCAATGGCGACGTAGATACACACCATGTCGCCGCCCTTTTGATTGATGATCGTATCGACGGCGATGGCGGTTTTGCCCGTCTGCCGATCGCCAATGATCAACTCGCGCTGCCCGCGGCCGATGGGCACGGTGGCGTCAATGATCTTGATCCCCGTCTGCACAGGCTCGTGCACAGACTGACGATCGATGACGCCAGGGGCCTTGCGTTCAACGGGAAGGGTCTGCGTGGTCGGGATTTCGCCTTTGCCGTCGATGGGCATACCCAGAGGATTCACGACCCGGCCGAGAAGGGCCTCGCCAACCGGGACCTCAACGATGCGCCCCGTGCGCTTCACGGTATCGCCCTCGTGGATGAGCGTATCATCGCCGAAGAGCACGCAGCCGACGTTGTCGGACTCGAGGTTGAGGGCCATTCCCATGACACCGTTAGGGAATTCAACCAATTCGGTAGCCCGCACATTCCCCAGGCCGTGGACACGGGCGATACCGTCACCTACATAGAGGACGGTGCCACTCTCATAGACGTCGATCTCCTTTTCGAACCCAAGCAGTTGCTGCTTGAGAATCCGGGAGATCTCGTCGGGTTGAACGATGGCGTCGGCGGGCATGTCGGTCTCGTCTTCCTCAGGTTTCCTTAGCGGTCGGCCATCAGGCCTCTGCGTCGCGCCCGACTACGGGCGCAAAATTGCTGAATCAGGATGCGGGTATTGCACCGGCGAGCCGGCGGTGCAGCCGTGCCAGTTGTGTCTCGACGCTGCCGTCGAAGACGGTATCTCCAATGCGGGCAATGATGCCACCCCGCAGGCCGGCGTCCACGTGGACTTCTACGTGGACACGACTTCCGGTATGTGCGGACAAACGCTCCTGGAGACGCTTGATCTGCTCGGCAGAAAGCTCGACAGCACTGCGAACTTCGGCAGTGGCAATGCCAGCACGCTCATCAAGCACCTTGAGCGCAGTATCGATGATAAAGTCGAGAAGGTGCGCCCGGCGACGCTGCGCCACCATCTGCAGAAAATTGAGCGTCAGACGGTTGACCTTGCCATCGAAGATTGCCACCAGTGCAGCAGCGACGGTAGCGCCATCGACCAGCCGATTGCGGAGAAACTCCTGCAGATCCTGCGATCCCCCGAGAGTTGCCCGCAGGCCCGCCAGGTCGCCAGCGACCGCGTCGGCAACATCGGTCTCTGCGGCAGCATCTAACAGCGTAACGGCGTAGCGCCTGACGACTTCTGGTGCTGTTTTCGATGCCATAACTGAACCGTGCAGCTCCGTCGCGACCTAGTTCCGCGCGCCCGGCAGATCGGCGATAAAATCATCGGCCAACTTGCGGTTGCGTTCGGCGTCCAGCTCGGCGTTGAGAATTGCTCCGGCGGCACCAATGGCCATATCGGCGACCTCACGGCGCAATTCTACCAGAGCCGCTCGTTTCTCGGCCTGGATGGATTCCCGGCCGCGCTGTGCGGTCCGCTCGGCTTCCTCCTTCGCGGCTGCCATAACCTGCTGGCCGACTTTCTCGGCCGCCGCACGCGCATCGCTGACGATCTGACGCGCCTGCGACTCAGCCTCAACAAGCCTCTTCTCGTGGTCGGCCTGTTGCGCCAGCGCCTCGGCGCGGGCTCGATCCGCGCTCTCGAGCGCGTCACGGATGCTGCGTTCGCGTTCGTCGAGGGCGGCGAGCAACGGGCCCCACACCTTCGCCTTCAGCACCACGAGCACCACGACAAATGTGATGATCGTCCACAGAATCAGGCCGGGATGGGGACTGAGCAGATCCATGCTACTTCGTCACCACCACGAGGACGCAGATGATCTCGGCCAGCAGAGCAACACCCTCGATGAGGGCGGCGGCGATGATCATGTTCGTGCGGATGTCACCGACAGCCTCAGGCTGACGGGCAATGCCCTCCATGGCGCTGGAGGCGAGCGAGCCGATTCCGAGCCCCGCACCGATCACACCGAGGCCGGCGCCGATAGAGGCACCTAAGTATGCCAGTTCCATATCCGTGATTCCTCTCTAGTAGTTAACGAAAAATCGAAAAATTCATGCGCTTCGGATCATTGAGGTGTCAATGATCCGGATGCGCCGCCATGCTCACGAAAAGGGCCGTCAGCACGGTGAAGATAAAGGCTTGTACGAAGCCGATGAAGATCTCAAGGAGGTAGAGCGCCGCCGCCAACACGACGGAAGCGGGGGCGACAAAATAGCTCTTCAACATGATAATCAGGCCAAGGAACACGAGAATGGCAATGTGTCCGGCGATCATGTTGGCAAAAAGTCGAATACACAGGGCGAAAGGCTTGGCCAGCATGCCGATGATCTCAATGGGGATCATGATGATCAGTAGTGGGGCTGGCAGACCGCTTGGCACCAGATTCTTCCAGTGCCCGAAAAAGCCGTTGTTGGCGATACCCGCACCCTGAGTCACGGCAAAGGAGATCAGCGCCAGGGCCGCCGTGACGCTGATGTTGCCCGTAGCCGTCGCCGTGTAAGGGATCAACCCGAGCATGTTGCAGTACAGGATGAAGAAGAAAGTCGTCAGGAGGAAGGGCATATACGTCCTGCCGCTCTCCCCCATGATCGGTATGATCACTTCATCGCGCAGAAACACGATGATTGTCTCGAGAAAATTCCTCAGGCCCGTAGGCACTGGCCCGGGACGGCGGAAGGCAGATATCATCGTCACAATCAGCAGCGCACTGGCGACCCACATCATCACCACATGACGAGTGATGGACATATCAATGCCGAACACCTCGAATTGCGGGAGTTCGATGTGGCCGTCGAAGACGTGCTGGGCGTTGATGAACGGGACTTCCAGAGAATGGTGGTCCAGTATATGCCCGACGACGTCGACCTGACCGTCTGCGTCTGCTGCCATCTACGTCCCTCTGTACAGCGAATGGGTAATGCCGGAGTGCAGAGCCAAGGTTCCTTGACCGAGGGAAAAAATGTGCCCGCTCCAGCCCCTTGTCAAATCTTCCGGCCAGCGGACCTGGCAACGAGCGCAATCTCTATTCCGAGAAACACCAGATAGGCAGCAATCAGCCCTGCTACATAGCCCACCTGATGTACGTCGTGGAAGAAAAGTAGAAGGACAGACGCACCGCCGACCAGAACCAGGCGCACCATGGTTCCTCCGAGAACAGCAACCATCATCGTCCCGGGCCGATGCATCGACCAGCGCAGGCCAGCCCACGCAATGAGCGCACTTGCACCGGCGACGGCAACGCCGACGGCCGCTGCGATCCACGCATCCTGCAGCATTACTTCCCCTTGTCCAAACTGTGCGGTTCATCCACATCGACGAGTGTACGATAGAGTTGATAAAAGGCGGCGACAGAACCGGCGATTCCGCCTGCCATCAACAACCAGGGAGAGGATTCGAGATAGCCGTCGAGCCACCAGCCAGCGGCCGTGCACAGCGCCACTGTGACTGCAAACTGAATGCCTGCTCCGGCGAGTGCGGCCAGTTGCCGCAGAGTCGAACTCGAGGGCCGGTGTTGAGGGTCCGCCATGACGTCCCTCACCCGGCGCCAGCAGCCATTGCCGCTGCCTGAGCAATTGGCAGCGGCCACAGCCCGAATAGGAGCAACACCGCCGCCGACAGTACAGCTGCCGCGACGGTCGCTGCAGTGGCCGGCGGCGTGGCGACGGGCAGCGGTTCATCGAAAACAACTCGTCCGGCAAAACGGATCAAACCGTACGCCAGCAACAGACCGTTGGCCATCATGAACCACGACATCGGCGCATCGATACTCAGAGCAGACCACAGGGCACTGCGGCCGACGAAAGCAAGACTGGGAGGCAGGCCCGCAAGTGCCACAAGGAACAGGCATAGAAGCACGCCCTGTCCCGGTTGGCTGCGGGCCAGGCCGCTGGCGGTGATCCCCGGGGCGTCACCGGCCAGACTCGAAACGGCGAGGCAGCCGGCGACGGCAGGCAACAAGGCCGCCAGTTGCATCCATGTCGTCCCAGAAAACGGATCCTCGCCAGCATGGGTCGCGATACCAGCCAGAATGAAGCCCACGTGGGCCAGCACAGCGTAGCCCAGCAATCGTCGCAAACGTCGTTGCGGCAGGACCAGCAGGGCGCCAGCTGTTGAAGACAGCACCGCCATGAGCATCAGCAGGCTGTCGAGTTCCGGCACAAGCGTCGCCAGGGGGCCTGCCACCAGGCGTCCGAGGACGATCAGGGCTGGCAGGATGCCGACACTCAACGTCAGCATTGCGGCGGAAGGGGCACTGCCAACGGCAACATCGGCCAGCCACAGGTGGAAGGGCACGGCACCGGCGCGAAGCGCCAGTCCTGCGAGCAGAAGGCCGCCACCGACGGCGGCTCTGGCCGCCGTCGCCGCTGTTGGACCGGCGCCAAGCACATCGAAGTCCGGGCCTCCGGACGACGACCAGAGGCAGGCGATGCCCACGGCAGTCAGGACCGTGGAAACACTCGCCGGGCCGACGAAACGCAGGGAGGCACGCAGCCCGTGGCCGCCACCTGGTCCTGCAGCGAGCGCCTGATAGGCCAACAGGCTGATCGCACTCAATTCGAGTCCGACAAAAAGCGTGAGCAGATCCTTGGCTCCAGCGCCGAGCATGGCGCCGAGCGTAGCCAGCAGAATGAGTATGGCAGTGCCGGCTCGTTGCGACGACACCTGCGCGCCGACAGCCAGCAGCGCCGACAAAACGGCGCCGCAGAGAATGAGTACGTCCGCGAAGGCCGCCAACGGGTCACCTGCGAGCCAGAGTGTATCGCTGCGCCAGGGCCGATCCCACGCGTGTAATGCCAGAGCCAGTGCTGTCAGCAACCCGAGGAGGGTAGCGTAGGCGCCGGCGCGACTGGCGCGGCGAGGCCACAACGCAGCATCGAGCAGAGCCAGCAGCAAAGCTACCACCGTCAGCAGCGCCTCCGGTGCCAGTTCCGGACTCTGCAGATCAGTCCAGGTCATGGGCTTCACCATCGGTGCTGGCATCGTCGCTCATACTCGGTGTTTCGACGATGCGCTCCAGCAGACTGTCGATATCCGGGCGGGCGCGACCGACCCACGACCCAGGAACCAGGCCCGTCAGGGCGACGACAACCATGACGGCCGCGAGCAGACGGGACAGGGGCCTCGGCATGGCCGGCCCCGCTGACGCCCTCGCAAGCCGTGTCGCGGGGAGGATGAGGGCGTAACCGATCGTGGCTCCGGCGAGTAACACTACCCCCACAACCACGGGGTTTGTCGTGCCACCCAGGACCAGCAACCACCCGGGGAATGGTCCCGCACCTGGCGTCGCAGCAACCACGAGAGCCAGCACCACCCAGACGCCAGCAACGGATGCACGGCGCGCACCTGTGCTGGTAATCCAATGCGCCAGCAACACCAGTCCTACGCGCGGCAACGCCTGGGTGCTGGTCTGCATCCAGGCTCCGAGAACCGGCTGTGTTTCGAGGCCTGCCACGCCGACCAGCAACAAGCCACCTGTCGCCAGAGTCGCCCATGACAAACGCCGCAGCAGATCCTCTTCATCCTGGGCGATTGCCAGGATGGCGGCATAAACGATGGTCGCCACTCCCCACAGCATGGGGATGGGCGCGGCGTAGGCCAGCAGATCGGGAAACAGCCCGAGACCAAAACGTAGCAAGCAGAAGGCCCCCGCCGTACACCAGCCACCAAGCACGAGTGTGCGTCCGGCGACGGAACCGGCAGCAACGACGGGTGCCAGCCAGATGTGGAGGGGGATGAGTGGTACCTGCAGGGCAATGGCCAGCGTCAGCAGCATCGCGGCCATACGAGCCGGTGCAGGATCGATCCGGGTCAGATCGTCGATCACAGTAGACCCCGAACTGGCCGCAAGAATCGCGGCGGCGGCGCTGAACAGGATCGTTCCGACAACCGCCTGATTGGCGAAACGTCGCGCCGCTGTCTGACCGGCCAGCCCGGAGCCGATGCCCAGTAGCGCCGCCAGTGCAAGTCCCGCCGTACCGTGCGCGGCGGCAGCGAGCAGAATGTCACGAGACAGCAGCAACAGGTTCAGCGCCGCAGCGACAACAAAGACGAGCGCCATGCGTGCCGATGAACTGCCATCGGTCTGCAGATACAATTCGGCCATGGCAGCTGCAACCAGCACGGTTGTCAGGACCATCAGCCCCTGGACACTGATGCCATCTGCGTAGAGATAGATCTGGCTGCCCAATGACGGCAGCCACGCCGCTTCGAAGGGCACCGGCGCGCTGGCACTGAGGTAGATGGCGCCCATGGCCATGATCTGTGCCGCAAGGGCAACAAAGGTGACAGCGCGGACGATCGACATCCGTCGCGGCAGGCAGGCCAGCAGGACTGCCGCTGCCAGAGGCAGCAGAACGAGTCCCGGCGTCAACATGGAGAGCTTCACCAGGAGCCACCGAGTCGCATGGACCACAGCAGGATGACGACGGTACCGATACCTGTGGCAACGGCCCACCCCGACCAACCATCATGAAGTCGTGCCAGCAACCAACCGGAGGCACGCACACTCAGATTCAGCAACCCCGGCACTCCGGCAAACAAGACGCCGTCGAGCGCCGTCCAGACCAGGCGACAGAAAGCCACGATGCCTGTGGCGCAGCCCGTCAGCAGGGAGCTTATGCCGAAACCACTCGAGGCAGCCTCACGTAGGGGCGACTGGATGGAGTGTGCCACACGCGGCCCCCGCCTCCAGAGGAAAAATCCGGTAAGCGATGCCATGAGCACTGACGCCGCGGCGGCGATGGCGGCGGGCATTGGCGGCAGCGGCGCGACCAGCCATGTGAGACCCACAACGGGACCGGCAACCACCAGAACGCTTACCAGGGCGGCCCGGTGGGGTGCCTGGGATTCAGCTGCGTTGGTTGGGGTATGGCAGCCAGACTTGGGTCCAGACTTGGGTCCAGACTTGGGTCCAGACTCGGGTTCGGACTTGGGTCCAGACTCGAGTCCGGGCCCGTGAAAAGGCACGAGAGTTACCCGAGCCAGCGGCAGGCATGGCAAGGCGCACAGCAACGCCACGATCGCGGCTCCCGCGGGGCCTGCTGTGTCCCAGCCCTGGTTGGCGAGTAGCGCGACGGCCCACAACGCGGGCAGAGAGATGGCAGCCGTCAGCGCGCCGCACAGGGCCAGCCACCGGGACCAGGGCAACGCTGCGCGCAGCCCTCCCAGGTCAGCTAGTTGAGGGGAAGACGAATCGAGGGCGGAGGTGATGCGATTCAGGCTCGTTGCATGTACCACCTGCGAGGCACCGTAGACGGACGTCAGCAGCAGCGCCGCCAGCGGCTGTAGCAGGGCCGCAGCGAGCACCACACCTGCTTGTGCGGCGATCGTGAAAATCTGCGCGCGAAACAGATCCTGCGTTGCCAGAGCGGCACCTATGGACAACAGGCAAGACACGGCCAGCAGGACCAGTGCTGTCTGCGAGACGCCACCGGCGAACCTGAGGCAGAGGGATACGCCGGTGAGCATCGCCAGGAGACGAAACCCCGTGCCGGTGCCTCCCTGGCCAAGATCCTCGAACCAGGGATGAAAGGGCCACACACCCACCAGCACGGCCGCCGTCAACAGGACCAACCACGGTTGGGCGGGCGTCTGGACAAAAATCAGGGATGCGACGAGAGCCAGACCACCGAATCGTGTCAGGAACAGCAACCGACGCGCGGCGACCATAGTAACAGGGGCGCCAATCGCATGGAGGAAACACGCGGCAAGCAGTATTTCGCAACCGGCGAGGGCCAACACGTTGCCGGCGGCGGTGACAACCAATGCCACTCCGGTGGCACCCAGATCAAGCGCTCCCCCCGAACCGGGCTCGGTTTTTCCAAACGATTTACCAGACGATGTACCAGACAGGAACGGGGCAAGAACCATCCACAGAGATAGCAGAACCAGCAGGGCCGCAGCCTGCCCATCAACTCTGAGGCCGACATCGAATTGCAGGCTGCCAACGTCCAGCCAACGATACGGCGGCGGCGCCACGGGAGCGTCAACAGCCACCAGCCAGGCAACAGCCAGAGCTGCCAGCAGTGCGGCGGACCGGGCCACATGCGCTGCTGCACAGCGGGCAGTCTGTTGCGCAGCTGCTGCTGCTGCGAACAACACAGCGGGGGCCAGAGCCAGCAACGCGGCGCCTACCACTTGAGAGGATCCCCGTCTTCGTCGCGCAGGGCCGTGTCGCCGCCGGCGCTCTGCAGTGTTGCCAGGAGCAATCCCATGAGCCCTGTCAAAGCAGCAAGAAGCACGGCGAACAACAGGCCAGCTGGACCGATGAGTGTTAGAATGGCCAGGATCGCACCGAGACCACCCAGTTGCCCACCAACGATGGCAGCAAGCCAGTGGCGGCGAGTGATCATCGCACCCAGCCCGAAGGCGATCAGCCAGGCCGAAAGAATCAGGGTCAGGATTTGCGCCGTCATGGGTCCTGGCCTGCGTACGTCCGCCAAACCGCATTCAGCCCGAGGATGGCGGCGAGGGCCGCGAGACTGACCGCCGCGACAAGGAATGCGTCGATCCCTGGCTGGTCAGTGGCGCCTTCGGCGCCCGTCATCGGCGCTGCTGCCGGTGCCAGAGATACGGCGAGGACTGCGGCAAAGGTCACGATCACGACCAGCATCCAGACGAGTCGCGCCCCCCCGACAGGAGCAGAGGCCGGATCGGGGTCAGATGCCTGATGTGCGAGTCTGGCGTTGACCACACCCAATCCCCCGTGGGCGACGAGTATGGCAGCAGCGGCAAGGGGTGCATCGAAGTGGAGCAGAGCCAATGCCGCTACGGATGCCACAGTCACTCCCAGCGCCATGCAGGAGCGCATGGGATCAGACGCCAATGCAGCTACCGAGGCCGCGACGCTTCCCATGAGGCACAGTATGGCGGGGGCGATCAGTTCCACGGCCCGACTCCAGCAGCCCGCAACACGCTCCAGGCAACATCGATCACGGCCAGCGGCACGACCTGTCGCCACAACAGCCGGGAGAGGCCTTCGGGATCGGGCGCACCGATTGCCGCCTGCAACACGACAACAAGGGTGACGCATACAGCAACACAGGCCCAGATCAACCCGTACGCTTCAGCTGTTGTTCCCAGGTAGAGATGGGCCGCCAGGGCGGCGGCGCCACCAATGAGCAGGGGTCGCGACATGTAGAGCAATACGGCACTTACCCCGGGGCCATCCACCATCCCGGCGGGCATGCGAACCGGACCCGGACCACCAAAGGAGATGCGCAAGCCAGAGGAAATGATGGCCAGGGCGCCAAGAAACGCCAGACCCCCTGTTGGATGGTGCCAGAGGGGCCAGTTGTGCAGTGAGCGCGCAGCGATGTCGGTCCCGGCATCCCCAGCAAGAAGCACGGCTGCGATGCAGAACACCAGGACGGCGTGTGCACCCACGAGGGTGATGACTACCGCTGCCAGTGGCAACCGGCGAATGGGTGTCGTCGTGGCGGCAAAGGCGAGCAGAGGCAGAGGCGCCACGGCAAGAATCCCCGCCAGCGCAAGCCATCGATCTGCGGGTGTGATCGTTGCCGACAGCCCACCCAGTCCGGACCCGACGGGAAGCCCACCGACCAGCAACACAGCCGGCAGGAGCACGGCGACGACGGCAAGACCACGACGCGGACCAGGGGCGATGGGTGACTTTGACAGAAGTTTCAGAACGTCGGCCAGCACCGCCGTGGATAGCAGGGTCCCACGCCGGCGGCGCAACCCATGAGCCCGACGCAGCAGGAGGTTTTCAACAGTGACCGTCATGAGGATCAGCAGCAGGGCACCACCAAAGCCCATACACACTGTCAGCAGCTCGTGTGGCACGGCCATCTTCATCGTCGCTTCGCGTGATCTTCCACAGCGATCAGTCCTCGCCGCTGCAACTCGCTTGTCCAGCCGCCACCGAAAGCCACCCCTTCGGCGGGTTGTTGGCGGCTCTCAAGAATCCCGTAATCGAGATGGGCAAAGGGCCCACTCGATGAACTTCGGGAGAGCCGTGAAAACGCCTGATCCGGCGAATCCCGATTGGGCCCGCCGTGCCACAGGGCCGCCAGAATCCAGAAGTCAGGCCGCGCCTCCCCCGGGGGCTGAACCGCTGCGCGCACCCGTTGCAGACGCCCGAGGGCGTCGACGAAAGTGCCATCCTTTTCAGTCCAGGCGCTGCTGCTGGCAAGGGCAACATCCGGATTCCGGACCCAGGTCGAGGGCTGTACGTCCTGCACCGCGAGGAACAGTTCATCGGTGACGGTGACCTCTGGTGTCTCGCCGTGCAGAGAGCCACCAACCGCGAAGAGGGCATCGACGTCGCCGGCACCAAGCCGTCTCGCAAGTGCCGCACTGTCACCCAGCGGCAGATTCAGCGCCCGAGTGACAGCCTGGACACCCGCTGTGTTGGGTCCACGTTCTGCCCGAATGGTGAAACCCGCCGGAAAGATTCGATCCCCCGCGGGGTCCGTCGCCTGCCACAGAAACAGATCCGCCTCCCAGCGCATCGCCAGATGGGCGAGGAGGAAAGTCTCTTCATTGCTCAGAAACGGACTCAAGAGAATTGCGCCCCGCCGGGCCTGCTCCATGTGTTCTGCCACTTCGGCAAACACCGCGTCCCACTCGACAGCTGTACCCCGCAACTGTGGTGTCGTCAGACGCTCGGTCTCGGCCTGCCAGCCGTAACGCCCGACATCACACAGCCAATAGCCCTGAGCGTCAGCACCATCGCTGCGTGGCTTCACCCGCTGCACACGGCCGTTGGCAACATCGATGCGGGTTGCACAGCCACTGGCACATCCGGGACACGTGCTGCTGATCCCCGTCATCTGCCATGCTGGTGCATGGAAACGTTCGCCAGGTTCACTCAGAGCGCCAGACGGACAGAGATCGAGCAGATTTCCGGTCATGTCATGAGCGATGGGAGCCCCGCAACTATCGATCACGGCGTCTGGGCCGGAGCCGGACACGGCCAGTGCATGGGTGCCACTGACCTCCGCCTCGAAGCGCACGCAGCGGGTACACAGGATACACCTGCCGCGATCGAGGCTCAGGCGTGGTCCCAGTTCGACTTTTTCGCGCCGCCCGGGCAGCGTCGCGCCGGTTGCCCCATTCCCGTGTACGAAGACGGCCTCCTGCACTTCGCACTCGCCGGCTCGCTCACAGATCGCACACTCGGCGGGGTGCCGCAGCAACATGTCTTCGACAACACCACTACGTGCCGCCACAACCTGAGGGTGACGCAAGGACAGTCGCTGACCCTCGACGACGGTACGATTGCAGGTTGTGATCAGCCGCAGACCGTCACCGACTTCCTCTGCCGCCAGGCACATGCGGCAGGATGCCGGCGCCGACAGAGATGGATGAAAACAGGGATGGGCAGTGGCGTGCCCGGCGTCGAGCAACGCCATCAGCAGATTGGTGCCGGCGTCGACGTCAACCGGCTCCCCGTCGATATGTATCCGAATGGTAGCCATCAGTAACGCATGTGTATGCTGTCGGGGACCTTCATGGACAGATCCTTGGCAACTGCGCAGCCGCCATCGAGATGAGCTGCAAACTCCTCGGGGAAGGCCTCGTGCAAGGCGAGGATCGAACGAGCGGCCGACGGAGCGTGTCCGCACAGTGCCACAGCGGGCGTGAGATGATTGCAGCGCTGGATGATCCATGCCAGATCATCTGCTTGTGCCGTTCCTTCCTCAAGCCTGCTGAGGGCGGTCGCCAGCCACGCCGTACCCTCGCGACAGGGCATGCACTTACCGCAGGCAGCACCGGCGTATGCTTGCGCCATGCGCCGCGCCGTGTCGACTGGGCACACCGAATCATCAGCAACAAGAATGGCACCGCCGCCAAACACACCCGACAGCGGGCCCTCCGCCGGATCGGCCCAGAGTCCGGGATCCAGGGGACGGTCCAGATCGCCAGCAGCCAGCACCGGTGATGACCCATATCCTGCGTGCAGAACGAACTTGATGGCCCGCTCCGGGCGCGCGCCACCGGCGATACCCTCGATCAGATCACGCACCGTGCCTCGTCCAAGTTCGACTTCGTAGAGCCCCGGGCGACGGACCAGGCCACTGACGCAGAATGCCTGGGTTCCTGGCGCCCATTCACTGCCGACACTCTGGAAGACTTCTCCTGCTGTTGCCAACAGAGCCGGCAGATAGCCAAGGGTCGAGGCACTGTGCACGATCGCAGAGCCGGCAAACAATCGCTCAAGTCCCACAACGCCATCATCCGCCTGTGGCTCGGCGCGCCCTCCTCGGAGCAACTCGACGGCCAGGCTGCTCCCGGCGGCAAGCGGGAATGGTCCCCGTACCGGATGCAGTTGTATGGCGGTGGCCTGCTCCTGCGTCGCCTCGATCGCCCGCTGCAAAGCCTGGCGGGCCCGAAGGCTGTCTGCGTCGATGCACAGAAAGACACTTGTGGCACCAACGGCATGTGCGGCGATACGTGCCCCTTCCAGCAGGCGATGGGGATGCCGCTCGGCCAGTTTGCGATCGCGGAACCGCCCCGGATCGGGCTCCAAAAGGTCGATAACAACGTAGTCGGCTCCACCTTCGGCCCGTGCCTGCTGCCAGCGATCCCCCACCAGACGCCAGGCGCCCCCGCGCCCTCGCAAGCGGGCACTCTGAATCTCGTTGGTG
>CALFPI010000347.1 GCA_937919035.1 uncultured Gemmatimonadaceae bacterium | reverse complement strand
CAGTGGTTGTCCCTCTTCCCAGGCGTATACGGGGACCGCGTGGGGGTTCACCGTATCACTGAGGCCACGTGTCACAGCCGCATGGAACAGACCGAAGTTCCCTGGCTCGTGCCCCGCCAGCCAGTGGCCGACCAGGTCCACCTTGATCGGGTCACGGCCGAAGATGACGACGTTGGTCATGAAGTCCTGCGAAGCGCCACCGTGGGGACCATCCATCCAGTTGCCGTCGCGGCCGTAGATCCCCTCGATCATGGCCAGATCGATGTTTGATGCCGAGAGGTTGTCGAGTGTCTTCTGCGCCCAGCCCTCCATGCCCCAGCCACTGTTCCAGTCGGATCCCGGCCGGTCCCAGCGGGGCACGGCCGCTTCGAGATGCTGGGCGTGGAGCCCGGTGACACTGGCCGAATAATCGCCGTGCACATCGGCGACAAAGGAGGCCGGCTTGCCCCGGGTAAGCTGTGCGAGACCTTCGCAGTAGTGCACGTAGGGATGCACATTGGTTCCCTGCCAGTTCTTCGATGTCAAGGTGACACCCATGCCGTGGGTCTTGAACTTGGCGATGTTGATATTGAAGGCGTCAGGCGCATTGATCGGGGCCACATAGCCGATGCGCTGGAAGATCACGCCATTGGGAACCTCCCTCCAGATGATCTCAGAGCCCTCCTCCAGATTGGCCAGCAGCGCGTCGGCCATCTGCCGACCACTGTCGAAATCGGTCAGGTGCGCACCCAGACGCTGCGCCATGGGCGCATACCAGTCCAGGGCCTCATTGCGCGGACAGTAGGCGTCGCCGAGCAGATTTCCCTCACGCAGGTAGAACTGGCTGCCGTGCAAACCGAGATCACTCTGCATCGACTCAACGAAACCCTCGACAAAGTCCGCATCGGTAAGGATTCCCATCCGGTCCGTGGAGAACTCTCCGCCAAGGCATGTCAGATTGGGTTTGATCGCGATCTTGCTCTGGCTGGAGTAGCCCTCGTTGTCACTGGGCACAAACAGCTCGCTCGCCAGCTGGCGACCGGCGTGCAGCTTTTCGGCGGTGGCTGTCTTGGCAGACACCTGTGTCAGCTTGATGAACACGGCCTCGGGGTGGGCTGCGACGAAGGGGTGCAGTTGGAAGAAATCAGCCGCCTGCTGTACCCCGGCAAAGACCAACTGCGGCTGCACCAGCGATGCGGTGCCTACGGCGCCGGCGGCTTTGAGAAATTCACGGCGTTCCATGGAAAAAGTGTCCTCTGTCAGGTTGTAAAACTAGACGTCCTACACGATACACTTCACCAACACGACGCGCGCGTCAACAACATTCGCTGTCCTGCCGACCCATGCTGCGCTACGTCTTCATTCCACCCAGAACATTCACCGCCAGCAGCGCAGACCCCGGGTATGGATGTAGCGGCACCCCGGGTTCAGTCCGACGATGCCGCCACATCTTCGGGGCACGCATGCCCCTGCCTTCGATGGAATGCTGACCAGTGGTTGCGGTCAGTTGATCCAGTAGGTGTACATCAATTGCGAGTTCCACTGCGCGTGAGCCGACGTGACGCTGGGTACTGTGACGCCATTACCGGGGTTGGTCGCTTCCGAGTTGAAGCCGCGCATAATTGAGATGTTCGCCGATCCATGCTCACCAAGGGCGTAGCCGAGGCCGATGGTTGCGTGATTTTCCACGATTGCGGGGAACAGGGCATTGAGAAAGCTGTCCGGCACCGGGTTGCTGCCGTGGTTGAATCCAGCGCGCAAGGTGACAGCCGGCGAGGCCTGCCATTCGGCGCCCAGAGACAGAACCGTCTGGTCTTCCCAGTCCTGATAGAGTACGGCCTTGAGTTCCTGGCCTCCGAAGGCACCGTTCTCGGGCACCGCGTCCGCTTCAAATACCATGGCGAATTTCTCCATGACGGAGGACCACTGGATGCGTTTGACATCGGCGACAATGCGCACGGCGTCCGTGGGGCCGTAGGCGACACCAAGGCCGAAGGTGGCGGGCCACTGGAAATCTTCCACGGTGATCTTGCCACGGACGGGAATGTCCATGTCGACATACTGGTCGTTGGGTATCCCCGTCGTCATGAGACCAACATCCACATTGACGGCCATGCGCATCGACGCATCACTCGTCTCGAGATCGCTGATCGCCGTCGGCGTGTGGTACACGGCACCCAGGGACAGATTCGGCGCAACTTCGTAGACGATTCCGAGCTTGCCGCCCAGACCCGCGCCGCGGGACTGGCCGGTAAACTGGCTGTCGTTGGCGAAGTCGAAATAAGCGTGGTGCAGTCGCCGGATGCCCGTACCACCAAAAGGCTCGTACAGTGCACCGAATACCTGGGTCAGCGAGCCCGAAGCAGTCCCCGACATCTGCGCCTGCGGGTTCGCCAGGTCGACAAACTGTGCCTCGGACATGGCCATCTTGAGATCGAGTCCCGCCCACACCAGATCCACGGTGGCGCCGATGCTCAGACGCTCGTTGAGCTGATACGCCAACGGCACCAGGGCCCGGCCGACGCTGACCTCTGACTGATTGACGAGCCCCTTTGTCAGGGCCGTGTTCTGCCCCTGGCTGGGATCAGCCAGCCACGAAGTGGGTCCGTATTCCGTACCCATGCCGCCCTGGGCGAAGACACCGAGACCGTAAGCGATATCTCCCTTGCGGGTGATCCAGCCAAAGGCGGGCATGAAGTAGGCATCGGCCAGCGATGTCGCCGACAGTCTCCCTTGTGGCGTGCGCACAGCCGCCGACACATCGGGGCCCAGATAACCGAATGCCACATCGAGGCGCGTCGTGGCACGCGGCTGCAGCATCAGTGTCGCCGGGTTGATCATGAGTGCTGCCGTGCCGCTGTCGAAAGCGATCCCGGCGCCCCCCAGGGCGCTGCTTACGGGTCCGTAGCCTTCCATGTTCATGCCGTTGGTGGCGCTTGCCGGAGCAGCAAGCAAAACCACTGCGGCGGTGATCGTGCATGGAACTTTCCACTGCATGGGCTTTTCCTTATCCGTTGATTGCGAGCATTGGCAGCGTCCGATACCTGCCGTGGCGCAACAACTGTACCACCCTCAGGGGGGCAGCACAGCGCGCCCGGTTCGGCACTAAAGGCCGCGGTGGGTCACGGTGGCGTGACTGGATGGGACGGATATGTCCCACCTCTGTCATTT
>CALFPI010000346.1 GCA_937919035.1 uncultured Gemmatimonadaceae bacterium | reverse complement strand
ATCCTCGGCATCATCCTCGGCATCATCCTCGGCATCATCCTCGGCATCATCCTCGGCATCATCCTCGTCTGCGAGAAGATCGGCCAGGTCGACGTCGTCGCCTGAGTCTGCATCGTCATCAGCTTCGTCCTCGCCGAGGAGTTCCGCCAGATCGTCGTCTTCTTCGTCTTCTGCGGCGATTTCTGCTGCCGTTTCAGGCGCACTGCTACTTGCGGCGGTGTCCCCAAGCAACTCTTCCAGGTCGACATCCTCATCAGACATTTCCTCATCGGCGATGCCTTCCAGGAGACCTTCGAGCTCTTCTCCCTCTTCATCCTCTGCTGAATCGGTCGCGTCGGGACTCGCGGACTCAAGAGAAGCAGCTGCCTCCAGCGCCTCCGTCTCATCGACTTCCTCATCCTCCTCGATCATCTCAGCGGCAATCGAAGGGAATTCGCTGGCTGATTCGGCCGGTTCCTCGTCGTCGTCCTCTTCTATTTCCTCTTCGTCGTCTTCGAACAGGTCCGCAGCGGCGTCCTCCAGTTCGTCGTCCTCATCATCTTCATCCTCGGACTCAAACAAGGAGTCAATGTCATCGACCTCTTCGCCGACGTCATCATCCTCGGCATCGTCGTCATCCTCGGCACCGTCGTCCCCGTCGAACAAGGAGTCAATGTCACTCTGCTCGACCGACTGGAGAGCTTCACGCTCCTCGTATGTGAGATCTGCACCGGGGTCTTCCTCGTCGGCGTCGTTGTCGGCGTCGTTGTCGGCGGCGACAACGGGCACGCTAGTCGCGACAGCGACGGCACCGCGGGAATCATCACCTTCGGCCTTGAGCAAACGATGGAGATAGTCAAATTCGCTCTGCAGTCGCTGCCACTCTTCGTGACTTTCCTCTCCTGAGGATAGCAGACCGGCGCTGCGACGGACGAATTCGATGACGTGGTTCATATGCGGAAAGGCATCATCGAACACCGTCAGGTACGCCTGTACCTTGGCATCCTTTGTGTCCTGCCGGATCCGGTCGAACCAGAGATTGTTGAAGAGCTTGGCCAACGCCTCCAGTGATTCAAGGCGCCCCATCAGCTCGCGTAGTTCGCTTCTGTTCATGTCCTTCACCTACCCCTGAGTGGCCCGAGTGGACATGCGGCGTTGCGCCATGCGGCGTTGCGCCGGGTCCGGGCTGTCGTGCTGCAGGATGATCACTCGCGTACTCTCCCGCGCTGGGGGTAGCAACATGCGTGCCTTCCCTGAATGTTGCCTGGGGTGCCGCTCATGGGGCGTCTGACGATGCGTGCACCGCAACATATTGGGCCCCGTCGCCAGCTGATTTCCTCGGGGTTTCCGGTGGCCCTTCGCGGAAAGGAGCAATGTTCCCTTCCACGCCCCTAATATAGCCATGTCGCCAGGGCGCAGGGGCTTTCCCGTGGGAACGTCAGCCTGAGATCGCTGCTTCGACTGCGCCGCCGCCGGCATATCCCTGCATTCTCAATGCGACCTCCAGAGAGGCCAGCAATGTCGTCACGTTGCGCTCCGTTGAGGTCGCTCCCATCAACCCGATGCGCCAGGCCTTGCCTTTGAAAGCTCCCAGACCCCCACCGATTTCAATGCCGAAACGCTGCAACAGAGTCTGGCGCACCGCCGCATCATCAACGTTGTCCGGGATGCGGACGGTTGTCAGTGGCGGCAGGCGAATCGCCGCATCGACGACGAGGGACAGGCCCAATGCCTGCAGGCCGCGGATCAGCGCCTCCTGATTCTGCCGGTGGCGCCGCCAGCGAGCCTCCAGGCCCTCTTCGGCGACCAGCAGCAGAGCCTCGCGCAGGGCATAGTTCATGGAGATAGGCGCGGTGTGATGGTAGACCCGGCTCTCACCCCAGTATTGGGCGATGAGACTGATGTCCAGATACCAACTCTGCACGGGTGTTTTCCTGGCTGCCAGGCGTTCCATCGCCATGGGGCTGAACGTCACTGGACTGAGGCCGGGTGGGCAGCCCAAGCACTTCTGTGTGCCGGAGTAACACAGGTCGATCGCCAGACCATCCACATCGAGATCGACACCGCCCAGCGATGTCACCGTGTCGACAAGGAAAAGTGCGCCATGGTCATGGACCAGTCGACTGATCTCTGCCAGTGGCTGCAAGACCCCCGTTGACGTTTCGGCATGGACGATGGCAACGACCTTGTAGTCAGCCTTTGACAGAGCCTCGGCAACCGCTTCTGCCGGTATCGCCGTCCCCCACTCGGCTTCGACGACGTCAACCGTGGCGCCACAACGACTGGCGACCTCCCGCATGCGCATGCCAAACACACCGTTGATACACACCAGGGCTCGGTCACCCGGCTCCAGGGAATTGACGAAGCAGGCCTCCATGCCCGAACTGCCTGTCCCGGAGATCGCGATCGTCAGTTCGTTACGCGTTTGAAACGCGGTGCGCAGGAGATCTTTGGATTCCTCCATTACCGTGAGAAACACAGGATCCAGGTGCCCCACGACAGGGGCCGACAGGGCGGCGTAGACCCGTGGGTGCACATTGCTCGGCCCCGGTCCCATGAGAAGGCGCTCGGGCGGATCGAAGCTGGAGGATCGAGTCACGGTTGTTGCGCTCCTTGAATGGGGCCAGTGCTAGTGTGCCAGGCGTCGGATGAGGACGATGATCACGGCACTTGCGATCAGGGTCTCGGGGACCATGTAGCTGCAGTTATAGAGCAGAGAGTATTGCCAGACCGGCGTGCCAGCAGGTGCAAGATCACCAAAGTAAACCATTCCGGAAAGCACATGTACACCCAAACGCAACGCCCCGGCACCCATGACGGCGACAGCGGCGAGCCACCGGGACTTGCACTGGGCCATGAGTCCCGCTGCACCGAGGACGCCAAAGGCGACAGGATAGTCGAGGATCAGCTGAACGGGATGCACAAAATACGGCGTCATGACGAAATTGATGAAGCCATACGCGACCCCGGCAAGCATGCCAGCCCGCACACCGTGGCGCAGTGCGACAACGGCTATGGGCAGAGTGTGCAGGCTTATGGAGCCACCATAGATCAAATGGGGCAGCTTCAGCTTGAAGACACTGAGCACGGCGGCAAGGGCAATGGCGACGGAGAGTTCCGCCAGAAGGGCCGGACTCAGTCGTTGAGCCATAATCGCAGTCGATTGTCGCACAACGAATTAGGGCTCTTTGTAAAAATCAGGAGGACCTCGGGAACCGCCGTTGCACTGTGTGCGTCAAACCACTGCGAGCCGATCCGGTCATCGGCTCGTACCCTCCCGGGCAGCCGGACGTGGTGTTAGGCGTTGCATCAGCCTGCTCTGCTTCCGGCTGCTTCTTTTTTGCCAACCCAGGATCAACTCAGTTCAGTCGTTGCAGCAACATGTAGCCGCGCTCGGTTTTTATCACCGGGCTCGTATGCCCGACTTGTAGTTGCAGGACACTCTCCTCCACTGAGGACAGCATGTCACCGGGGCCGAAGAACCCGAGATCGCCGCCGTCGCGAGCATTCGGGGCCTTGGAAAAACGCACCGCGAGTTCACCAAAGTCTTCGCCCGCATTGATTCGCTGGAGCAGATCCGTCGCCAGGCTCTCGCTCTGAACCAGGATATACCGGGCCCGCATCTTGCCGTCCATGATGGCCCGGATTGCCTCGACATTGAGGTTGATAGCGTGTGACAACTGTGGGTCCTCG
>CALFPI010000345.1 GCA_937919035.1 uncultured Gemmatimonadaceae bacterium | reverse complement strand
AGCATGATGTGTCCCCGCCCCCTGCGGCGCCCGCACAGGGTGTCGATCCAGGCGACAGAGTACGGATACTGATGCTGCGTGGCACACAGAAGTTTGCATGTCTCATGCAGATTGCCGGTTCGCAGGCGGACATTCTGCAGAAAGGCAGAACGGACCGGTTGCAGGCGCAGATGCAGGGAATAGATGACCCCTGTCAGCCCCATGCCGCCATGGGTGGCCCAGAACAGCGCCGAATGTTCTGTGCGCGAACAGGGCACGAGAGTGCCATCGGCGAGAACGATTTCCAGTTGCTCAACAAAGGCAGACAGGGAACCAACCCCATGGTGGTTCTTACCATGCACATCGGCGGCGATACAACCTGCCAGCGTGGGGAATCTGGTTCCAGGGGTCACAGGGAGGAACCAGCCACGGGGCAGGGCGAAGCGGATCACATCGTCAAGAGTGACGCCGCCCTGAGCATGCAGCATCCCTGAAGCGGCATCGAAGGCGAGCAAATGGCGCAGTGGCAAGCAGCTGATGACATGATCCGCCACGGCGGCGTCGCCGTAACTTCGGCCGGAGCCGCGTGCGATCATCGAGCCCTTGCCGTCACGGATCGCGGCGCGCAGGCTCTGCAGATCGCGTGGCATGTCGACGCTGGCCTCGACCTCGGGGTATCGACCCCAGCCGCTCACAAACTGCCTCATATAGTTGTGCTTCGCATGATGCGTAAGTAACTCTGTCAGCAGCACGAGGCAAGGTGCCATTGCCTCGCTTGGCGCTGCACGGAGGCACCAGTACATTCCTATCCTCAGTCCCTGCCAGTAGTTACTCACACATCGTGAACACTTCATTGAGTCTCGACGACCTCACACTCTTCGCGTTCAGCCTCGTGGCACTGGCACTTGGTCCCGTCGCCTATGGGGCGGCCCGCGTTGCAGGTCATATGATGGCAGCACTCGATGGTTTCGTTTTTGTTGCCATCACCGGCCTCGTCGTGCTGCACATCGTTCCCGAGAGTGTCGCCCTCGCCGGTTGGTTCGCCGTCCTTGGTCTGGCTGTTGGTATCTGGCTCCCTACACTGATCGAACACCGCCTGAGATCGCTTGCCCGGCGCGTGCACAATGTGACGCTCATCTTCGGCCTCATGGCGATCGCCGTGCATGCCTTCACCGATGGCCTCGCCCTCGGGACTGACTCGGGTGCCCATGGGCAGGCGCACATGCTGCCCATGGCGGTTGTTCTTCATCGCATGCCCGTGGGGCTCACGGTCTGGTTTCTGCTGCGACCGCTGTATGGTCTGCGGGCCGCCATCGCAGTGCTGACACTGATGGCGTTGGCCACGACAGCAGGCTTCTTCTCCGGTGGTGCCGTACTGGCGACACTCGAAAGTCGTGTGTGGGGCCTGTTCCAGGCTCTTGTCGCCGGCTCTCTGTTGCATGTCGTGCTGCACCGTTCCTACCCCGTAACGGCAGGCAGCGCATCGCTCTCGACGCGGCGTTGGCAGTCCGGTCTGGGTGCCGTCGCTGGTCTGCTGCTGCTGACAGCGACTACCGCAGGGCATGATCTGGGCGTCAGCATAAATACGGGCGCTGGCGTATTCTACGTTCTGGCCCGCGAATCGGCGCCCGCCCTGTTGCTGGCCTACGTCGCTGCCGGCCTCGTCTACGGCCTGATGCCGCAAGGTACCGTGGCGTGGATGGGGCGCGGCTCCAATCTGTCGCAAGCGGCGCGTGGCATGGGTTTTGGTCTGCCGTTGCCCGTTTGTTCGTGCGGGGTTGTGCCCATCTATCGGTCCCTTATTGTCGCCGGTGTCCCGACAACGGCGGCGATGGCGTTTCTCGTAGCGACGCCGGAATTGAGCCTCGACGCGATCTTCATCTCGTTGCCTCTGCTCGGTGGGGAGTTCACCATCGTGCGCGTCGCGGCAGCAGCGACGGTGGCATTGTTCACGGGATGGATCGTGGGGCCATTGGCACGCACGCTCATACCCCTGCGCAGCAGCCAGCAGGAGCAGCAGAAGGCGCAGCCTTTTGCCCAGCGCGTACGTCAGGGCCTGGCTCAGGGGTTGGGAGAAGTGGTCGACACAACGGCGCCCTGGATCCTGGTGGGGCTGGCGCTGGCTGCGGTGGCGCATTCGCTGGTGGGCGGGCGCTGGGATGCGGTGGTTCCAGCGAATTTCGAGGTCGAGTTCTTCGCCCTTCTCGGCATGCCGATATACGTCTGCGCTTCAGGCGCGACGCCCCTGGTCGCGGTGCTGATCCACAACGGTGTATCACCGGGCGCGGCACTGGCCTTCTTGTTAACGGGGCCGGCGACCAACCTGACGACGCTTGGTGTGCTGACACGTTTACATGGACGGCGTACAGCGTTGATGTTTGCCGCTGCAGTTGTTGTTGTCGCCCTGCTGCTCGGGCGGGCGGTGAACGGCCTGACGGATGTTGCCGGCGACGTGCCCGATTTCTCCATGCATGGTGATGGTGACA
>CALFPI010000344.1 GCA_937919035.1 uncultured Gemmatimonadaceae bacterium | reverse complement strand
TCTGGCGGGATGTTGCCTGGTATGGGCGGCGCGACGTACGGGATCGCCCGCAGGTCTCTCTCTACTGGCCGGTCTGACGTTGTGTGTGCATCCGGCGGCGTCCGAAGTTGTGAACACCGTAGTTGGCATGGCGGATCTGCTTGGCTTTGTCTGGGGCATTACCGGGGTCACCATCCTGCTCACTTGTCACACTACGCGGATGATGATGCTGGCTTGCGTCATGATGATCGCAGCGGCGCTCTTCAAGGAGAGTGCCGCAGTGTTTGCCGTGGGGGCGATCGTCACTCTCCTGTGCCATGATCGACGACATCTGCCGTTGCTGGCTGCGGTTGCGGCGCTGGCGATCCCCATCGCCCTGCGGGTCGGGTTTACCGGCCACCTTGATCCTGGTGGCATCGGTTTCCTCGACAACCCGCTGGCATTCAGCAGCCTGTTGACACGTTGGCTCAATGCGCCGGCTCTTGCCGTTCGCTACCTACTGCTTGTCGCTTTTCCCTGGCCGCTATCGGCTGATTATTCGTACGACGCCATCCCCATCGTCCCAGTACATGATGTGGCTGGCTGGCTTCCACCACTGCTGTTATGCGTGACCCTCAGCATCCTCCTGTGGCCTGTGGTCCGGCGACATCGTCAGCCGACGTTATGGATCGGGTTGAGTGCGACCATGCTGGCTCTGGCCACGCACATGATAGTGCCAGTGGGAACCATTTACGCCGAGCGCCTCGCCTACCCTGTACTTGCCGCAAGCTGTGTCGCCATCGCTGCTTCCATGCAGCGGCTCAGACGGTGCCACGGCGCCAGAATCGCATGGGCTGTGGTCGCGATCTGGTTGTTGCTTTTCGCCTCCCTGGCTCGAACTCGAACGCAGGACTGGCAAGATGATGGCACGTTGTTCGCCAGCGCCATACGAGTTCAGACTGGCAGCGCCCGGGTTCACTATGGGTGGGCACGCTGGCAACAGCGACAAGGGAGCCTGGTGGAAGCGCTCAAGGGGTATCAGCAAGCCCTGCAGATTCACCCCAGGTATGCCGATGCCCTACTGAATCAGGGCGCTGCCCTGCTGCAACTTGGGCGGCACGCGGAGGCGCTGAGGTCGTACGAAGCGGCCGTGCAAGCTCGGCCTGGTGATGTGCCAGGATTGTTCGCGGTGGCTGCCATCAAGGAAGCGTTGGGCGTGGAAGGCGCACCGGCCGCCTACCAGCAGGTGCTGCGACTGCATCCACAACACCTAGAGGCGGCACGAGGTGCTGCAAGATGTCTGGTTGCAGCAGGGGATACGGTGTCTGCACGGACGATTGTGCGCCAGGTCTTCGCAGAGGCTGCGTCAAGCGAGTGGCGCAAGTTGTTTCCAGGCAGTCGCGTCGCTGGCGACGCGGGTATCGTCCAGCCCTAGTCGGCTGCTCCGTCGATGCATGCCCAGGGATCTTCCTCGTCACCGCAGGAAACGATTCTTTTCAATGTCGCTGCCAGGTCGCCCTGGTGCCTGCGCAACAGGGCGTCCAGTCCATCGAAATTGCTGTTATAGCGTCGGTAGGATAGCAGACGGGCGTTGTTCAGCTCCCAGTCGAGGAACCCGTCGTACCGGCCTCTGCCCAAGTCATCACGACGTTGTCGGTAGTCATCCTTGCTCGTCTCGAACAATTGCTGACGGGCCTTGAGGATCTGTTGCCGAGGCGTGTCACTCGTATAGAGGCTGTCGAGCTGCGTCGTCACGTGCCGCAGAAAGGCCTGAAATGAGGCCAGATCGGCCCGACGTTGCCTGGCTGCAGTGAGTTGTTCGGAGTGCTCACCATAGCGTTGGCGCAGAAACTCCAGGGATCCCGCTCTGCCGATAAAGGAGGCGACACTCTCATTGAAGTCGGTGTGGTCCTCTGCGTAGACGGTCGTGTGGGTCAGTTCATGGAGGATGAGGTCGGCGAGGCGATCCTCCGGATCCTCGAGCATGGTGCTGAGAATCGGGTCTGACAGGTAGCCAAGGGTGCTGTAAGCCGATACTGCGCCGGCGATGGCGTCATATCCTAGGTCCTGCAGGCGGTCACGTTCCGCCGTGGCACGTGACCGCTCGAAATATCCCTTGTAGGGCAGGGCTCCTACGAGTGGGAACGTCCATGAATACGCCGCAAACCGATCGGGTGGACTGGCCGAGACGTTCCAGGCGACGGGCTCCCCGCCCGTGTCAAAATACTGCGTGTAGTTGGCCGATGCGCCACGCAGGCCAATCTGCTCTCCGGCAAATCGGCGGATCTCCTGCACCAGATGCAGCTTCGCACGGATATCCGGTGTCGTCGCCGAATCTGCCAGCACATCTGCGAGCGAACGTCGGCCCAGAATGATGTGTGCCTGGCCCCTGGCCAGATGCAGGTAGTAGTCGACTTCCGCGCACCCGGACAGAACTGCAAGCAAGAGCAGGAGGGCGACAAGCGCTACGGGCATGATGATAGGGCGCCGCGACATGGTGTGCAGCAGCCGCGCGCCAACGCCAAACGAAGATGCCGGCGCCAGAGTCGACGACGTCAGGGAGACGCGGTCGCCTCCTGCAGGTCACTGTTGATCCGATTCATCTGAGTGTTGAGCTGAACAATCAACTGATTTGCCGCCTCGTACTCGGTGATTGTCAAGGTAGTTGACGCATTGTACTACGCGGCTTCTGCTGTCTCG
>CALFPI010000343.1 GCA_937919035.1 uncultured Gemmatimonadaceae bacterium | reverse complement strand
CGGCCGCCAAGCTGCTGTGCCCGCCATCTACCCCTGCCGGGGGTGAACGGGGGCAAGTTTTGGCGCCAGCCATCCGATCGATTCGAGCGATATCATGCGGTGCGTGGCATTTAAAACCGCTCTTTGGTCCCCCGTGTGGACAAAATCTCGCAGTCGTGTAATCGACAGCAGGTCCTGCATTCGGTCTGCCAGAGTCGATCCGTGGTGGGCTGGAGGCTTCGCAAGTTGTGCGGCAGCGCGGACTATCGTGCAGGGGAATTCGATGCGGGACCAAGCGCTGCAAGAGTCACCCATCTACACGGAGGCACCCCTGGATACTTGCAGGTCAACAGATCCTTGGTAGCCGGGCTCCTGTGGTCTGAGTCTTTGCGTAAGCTGTGATTTTCAGTTAGCTTATGTCATTCCGCAGTTCGTGTCGACGAGCATGACCTTGAATTTGTGCCCATTTGAGCGGCACCGCATCGCCGACTTGTGGATTTTTTGTCCGAAGATTTCCGCGTCTGTTCTCCATTCCATCTGCTCAATCCGTCCAGTACTGACGAGCGTGGTCGAGAAATTGTCGCGGGGGGCCCCCCCATGGTGGACGGGGCTTCCGAATCTCGGTTCACGCTACATTTCGTACTGTGTCACCCCAGACTCGAGTCAGGCATTCTAGTCAGGCACTCGAGTCAGGCGTCCATTCGGTCGTCTTGCTGGGCGTAGGCACACGGATAGGATTGTATCTTGCAGACTGATAATTCCATCGATTTCGCCAGCCTCAACCTCATCGCACCCATCATGCGTGCCGTGCAGGACGAAGGCTACACCGTTCCCAGTCCCGTGCAGGCCGCCGCCATTCCCATCGTGCTGGATGGCAGTGACCTGATCGCCACCGCCAAGACGGGCACTGGCAAGACAGCTGCCTTCGCCATTCCCATGCTGCAACTGCTCGACGAGAGTGGCACGCCTGGTGACGCCTTGCGCGGTCTCATTCTCACCCCGACGCGTGAGTTGGCCCTGCAGATTCATGAGAATCTGCGAGCCTATGGCCGCCATCTGAAACTGACACACGCTGTGGTTGTCGGTGGGGTGTCCGCAGGTCCGCAAATTCAGGCCCTGCGCCGTCGCCCGGATATTCTCGTGGCCACCCCAGGTCGACTCCTCGACCTGATGGGACAGGGAAAAGTGCGGCTGCGCGACGTCGAGATCGCTGTGCTGGATGAGGCGGATCGGATGCTGGATATGGGGTTCATTCGTGACGTGCGCCGCATCGTCGACGCGCTGCCACGGCAGCGGCAAACACTATTGTTTTCGGCAACGATGTCGAAGGAGATCGAAAAGCTGGCTGGTGAGATGCTGCACAAGCCGGCCCGCGTCGAAGTAACACCGCCAGCGACCGTCGCCGACAACATCACGCAGAAGGTCATGTTCGTGGATCAAGGTGACAAGCGTGATCTGCTGGTGAAGCTGTTGAAAGATGATGACAGCATCGGCTGCGCCCTCGTCTTCACCCGGACCCGACACCGTGCCAATCGTGTCGCCCGCCAGTTGTCACAATCCGGGATCTCCGCTGACGCCATACACTCCGATAAGAGTCAGGGCGCCCGGCAGAAGGCTCTCGAGCTCTTCGCTCGTGGCAAGGTTCGCGTACTGGTGGCCACAGACATCGTCGCCCGTGGCATCGACGTGGACGGAATCACCCACGTCATCAATTTTGAGATCCCGAACGAGGCAGAAAGCTACGTCCATCGCATCGGCCGTACAGCGCGGGCCGGCGCCGCCGGCATCGCCTTGTCATTTTGCAACGCCGAAGAGATCGCCTTCCTCGCCGACATCGAAAAGCTCACCGGGGTACGTCTGGAGGAAGTCGACGAACACCCCTTCCGCCACCAGGGCATCGCCTCCCAGCGGGACACCGGTGGTTCCGCCCCGCCAAAGAAGAAGGCGCGTGGCGGCAGTGGTGGGGGCGGTAACAGCAACGGCAACAGCAACGGCAACGGCAGCCGGTCCGGCGGCAACGGCTCTGCCCAACGCGGCCAGCGCTCGCCATCGTCAGCGGAGAACAACGGCAGCAGCCGCCGGGGCGGGCCGCGACGCCAACCACGTGGGGAGGACACGCAGAGCCGACCCACGAGCCAGCGCGAAGGTCGCAGTAACGAGACGGCAGCCCCGAAGAAGCCCCATTTCGGTCGGCGTCCCCGAACAGCCTGAGCAAGCGGCGCCGACCGACACCTGCGAGCGCGATCTACCTCGCAGGTGTCGGTCGGTGCCATGCAGTCGGCCGACTCGAAGTCATGGTAGAAGGTGCGCGGGCTCCCGGGCTCCCGGGCCCGCGGGCCCGCGCCAGCAAACCCGGATCATGAAGTCACCGCCGGATGAGAAAGCCGTCGGTCTTGAAGCAGGCGATCTCCTCGGCGGCCAGTGGCCCCGGTGTCACACGTCTTCCTCGCCACGCAGCTGCAGAATGGCACTGCGCAGATCCCGCAGGTTCGGATCGATGAAGTGGACGTGGAGGATGCGGGCCGTATCGGTCTGTTCGGTACTGATGACGCCGGCACTCGTCTCACCGAGGAGAATCTTTGGATCTCCCGACCAGAACTGCACCTGATCACCGCGCACGATTTCCATATCGACTTCGATGGCGGCACCGCCCTCACTGATATCCAGCAACCGGCCGGAGACGGAATCGAGGTTGGCGAACATGCCCTCTCCCTCGGCCTCGTCTTCATCGTCGACGAGGGCAGCCAGTTCCTGATTGGTCAACCCTCGCTTTGACACCCATACTGTGATGCCGGCCTCAACGCGTACGGAATTGCGCTCGTGGACGTCACTCTCCCGCAGTGCCGCCAAGCGCTCCTTGAGGCGCCCCAGGGTCTTGACCTCACGCTCACGGGATGCGATGCGACGCTCGAGGTCGCTGATGAGGTACTCCCGGCCCTGACTACCGTTGAGCAGATTCAACGGCGACTTGGGCGCGAGTCTGCGGGCAATACGCTCCACGGTTTTCGCTTCACTCCGGCGGAAGCCGAGACTCTCGGCTCGTACCAGGAACGCATCGGAACGACTCCCCTGGCGCTCCGACTCGGCGCGCTGCACAAGCCGTTCCTGTTGATATTTGGTCACCAGCCAGTAGGTCAAGTGTGCCAGCCCTCCCAGAGCGGCCAGCAGCAGCACCCATTTCAACGGTCCATTCAGGTCAATGCCACCGCTTTCAATATTCAGATAGCCCTTGGGGGCGTTGGTCGCGGCAAGTATGACAGCTGTGATCATTCTGCTCCGCTTTCTCGGGCCAACTCAGGAGTCGCCTGGCGTTGATGCAGGGCCGCAACCGCGTCTACCGGGCCCGGCGCCGGGCAGCCGGCCCATATGTACCTATCGGAATGGACTGGCAGTAGGATCACCGCGCGATCCACCGAGGGTTCATCTAACTTGCGGCCTTGGGCGGCTAGCAACAAACCTGCCCATTTCAGTGAACCGTGCCGGTCCAGCGCTTTTCGCCCGCCATCACGGCGAGGTCCAGGCGATTCCCCGGTGGGGGCAGTGGACATGTGGCAAAGGCTGTGAAGGCACAGGGCGGGTTGTAGGCGCGGTTGAAATCGAGGATGGTGTGGCCTGCCGAATCGGGAGCATCGACCCAGAGGAAACGCCCAGCGCCATAGGTGGTGGTGCCGCTGGTAGCATCCGCGAAGATCACGAACAGACTGCCGTTGCTACCCTCGAGCGCTTGCAGGCTGAACTTCTGTCCGGATCGTTCAAACTGCAGAACGCCTGCCGCCGTCTGCAGCGATGGGAGTCCAAGGACGGTGGGCACCGCCAGCTCTGGTGCATCTGGTGTCCTGTGCAGCCGTGCCGGCACGCGCCAGTCGCTGTGGATCGGGAAGTACTCGATGGGCTCGGGATTTTCCAGGGCCGGGTTTTCCGTATCCGAGAGGCGAAGCCAGCGGCAGCCGACTCGTTCGATCAGCCACCATGACAGGGAGCCATGTTGCAGCCGTGTAGGTCCATCGGTGGACTCATCGCTGCGCAGATCCAGGTGTGTGATCGGCTTGCCATCAACAACAACATCTGTTCCCGGGAACGTCTGGAAGTGCACGCCCTGGGCGGTAACCGTCAGGGTACCGACGAAAGCGGGTGCTGTCGGCGCCAGTTGGATGTCACTGCCGGGGCTTGAGCCTATTTGAGACTCGCCGTCGCGCAGACGAAACAGGCCCACCAATGCCAACCAGCCATCGACGTCGCGGAGACTGGCGTTGCGGCGAACCTGCCAGTCACGCGTGGCGGCAGCATCGGCATCGGGTTCTGCCGTGACCGAGGCCAGGGTCAACAGGAGGCCCGCTGCAACGACAGCCAGAGCCGGGCATCTTGTGGGCGATCGAGTCTCTTTAGCGAGCATCAAGTCTCTCGGTGGCCGATGGTTTCGGGAGCTTGGGACATACTCTATACTCAGGCGAGGACCCTGCACGCAACCCTGTATCCTGGAGGCCTTCTCGTGCCCACCTATCGTGTCGCCATCATTGGACTCGGACGCATGGGGTCAACCATTGACGATGAGGGCCACAGCGCTCTGCCGTATTCCATCGCCGCTGCCACCAGAGCCTCGGCGCGAATGGAACTGGTCGCCGGCTGCGACCTGGACGCAGGCAAGCGCTCTGCTTTCACGGAGCGCTGGGGTATAGGGGCCGTCTATGAGGATTATCGGCAGATGGTGGCGCAGGAGCAACCGGATCTGGTGGCGGTCTGTACTCGTGCGGCTGGCACACACCAGCGGCAGGCGACCGATGCGGATTATCGGGTGGATGTGCACGCCGACCTCACCGTGGATCTGGCGAATCTGCGGGTGCCCATGCTATACGTGGAAAAGGCCATCGCCTGCTCCATGCGACGGGCCGACGACGTCAGGGATGCAGTATCTGCCAATGGCACCGTGGTCAACACCGGTGTCTTGCGGCGCTTCGACAAGCGCTACGATGTCGTACGGGATGCGGTGCTGGCAGGCAGGATCGGCGAGCCAAAAGCTGTCGTCCACTACGCGCCCACGAGTTTGCTGCATGGCCACATTCACTCGATCGACACATTGTCGTGGTTGATTGGCGACCCTGTCATTACTCGAGTACGCGGCGAACTGGAGCCGCGTGACTACGCCGTCGTGGGCGGTCACATCCCATTCGATCCACGGGCGACGTACCAACTGCAGTTCGAGGGAGGTATCAGTGGTTGGACGATACCTGCAGCCTCTTGGGAGTTTGAAGTATTGGGCAGCGAAGGCTGCGTGCGATCGCTGAACAACGGCGCCGGTGCCGACCTCCGCGTCGCTGTGCAGGGATCTGGCTGGCAGCAGGCCGACCTGCCAACTGTAGAGCCGGTCAGTACAGCAGTCTGTTGTCTGGAGGATCTGGTCGCCGCCCACGAATCCGGCTCACTGTCGCGGGGTCACATGGGTGTCACCCACCACATCACTGAGGCCTGTCTGGCCGTGGCTGAGTCGCACCGTAGTGGGCATTGCTGGGTCGACCTGCCGGGTGTGGATCGGGATCTATACGTGTTTCACATTTAGGCGGCGCGGGTATGACAATGGCCTCTACCGTCTGCGACGATACAGGCCATTGTGCGGAATTTCAGGACTTCTGCAGGCAGCAGCAGGCTTCAGTCTTCGAGAGCACGCAACTCGTCGTGACGTGACGGATGACGCAATTTGCCGAAAGCGCGTTCCTTCAATTGGCGAATACGCTCGCGGGTCAAATCCATACGATCCCCGATCTGCTCCAGCGTCATCGGCTCAGCGCCGTCGAGCCCGAAATAGAGTTGGATGATCTCATGCTCACGTTCGTCGAGACCTTCCAGGACCTTCTCGAGTTGCTTCTGACTGGATGAAAGGGTGATGGCTTGGTCTGGCGACTCCTGCTCATCGTCTGCCAGACGTTTCATCAGGGTCGTATCCTCGTCCTCATCGAAAACGGCGCGGTCCAACGACACGGTGCGGCGGCCAGACAGCATCGTGTCACGCACTTCACTGATCGATATTTCGAGAGCGTCAGCAATTTCCTCGTCATGCGGCTCCCCCTCATTCGCGTTGCCCAAATGCTGAGCGGTACGGGCAATCTTGCGGAGAAGGTTCAACCGATTGAGAGGCAGGCGCACGGTGCGGCTGTCTTCTGCCAGAGCCTGCTGAATTGCCTGGCGAATCCACCACACCGCATAGGAGATGAACTTGTAGCCCCGTGTCGCGTCGAATCTGTCTACGGCGGTCATCAGGCCGAGGTTGCCGGCACTGATCAATTCCGAAAAGGACAGGCCGCGATTGCGGTACTGCTTGGCTACGGTAACAACAAACAGGAGATTGGCCTCGGCGAGCTCTTCACGAGCCCGGTCTTCGCCGTCCGCAATACGCCCGGCGAGCTCGGCTTCTTTCTCCCGGGACAGCGGCTGAGAACTGGCGATCTCGTTGAAATACGTCTGCAGACTGACATCCTCGTCCGTCCAGCTTTCGTAATTCACGTATGCTTGACTCCTTGGCCGCGTTCTGTGGAGGGGAAATCCGGCCTCCCGGCAAACCCCGACAGCGAGTCACGACAGCGAGGCAGGGGAGGCTAGGGGTTAGGGGCCAGAGAATGTAAAGCTTGAGTACAACATCAGCCAAGAGAAAAAACGCCTGAGGGATTTTCACTGAAGCAGGTCGACGAAGGGCTTATAGACATAGCGTCGATGGCGTTGGCGCCCGGTGATTTCCGTGAGCAGACCCAAGGCCTGCAGGCGACGGACCAGCAGGTTTGCGTTGGCAAAGGTGCGTCCGCAGACCTCGGCCACGTGTTGCACTGAGACGAGGGGCTGTGACGCCAGATGTCGGAGCAACCGTGTGCCCGTCTCGCGGATGGTGGGCTGCTCGTGTTGGATTTTATCGATGTGCTCCCGGAGCACATCGTCTGTAGTGGTGAGTATGTCCGCCGCCGCCGCCGCTGCATCGCGCACAAGACAACCGAAGTGGTGGATCCAGCCTTCCCAGTCCCCGGCATGGCGGATCCGCTGCAGGCGCCGGAAATGCCCTCCCACGTCCTGCGCCAACAACACGGAGGGGCACAGAAGCCGGCTGGCGGGCCCATGCACCTGAGACAGCAGCCGCAGCAATGTCAGACGGGTGACACGACCACTACCATCGACAAAGGGGTGGATGGACTCCAGTTGACCGATGATGAGCGCCAGGCGCGCCAGCGGCGGCAAAGCTGCATCGTCCACGGCGAAGACCACCAATCGGGCCAGGTGCTCCGCGATGTGTTCGGGTGCGGGCGGCACATAGTGCGCTGTTTGCAGCGTACTTCCTCTGGGTCCGAGCCAGATCTCTGCATTGCGTATGTGGCCACTGCGCTCATCGCGGCCACGAATACCTCGATAGAGCCGTTGATGCAAGGCGCACAGAGAGGCCCGGAGCACGGGCGTGGCATCGGCGACCTCCTCGGTGTCCTCGAGCAGGATGGCGGCGTAGTTGAGGCACACACGGACTTCACCAGGCGGACAGCTGAGCGTGTCCGCTCGAACTCCGTCAAGCTCGAACCAGAGTAGATCTTTGAGGGTGACAGTACTACCCTCAAGGCGGCAGGAAGCCACGGCCTCCCGCCGACAGGCCATTGCCACCAAGGAGGCGGATTGTGGGCGGGCCGCCGCTTGCCCGAGCAGGTAACCCAACTTGAGATCCGCCGCCGACAGCACTCTGTGGAGCGCGCCATTGACGTGCAGGCCCTCTGGGGGCAGGGACGCTGGTTCGAAGGTTGTGTGCCCTGCGGGGCGACGAAGAAGGTGGCCTGCTCGCGGAGAAACAGAGATGGGAGACTCCATATGAACGTCCGTATGCGATCGTTTGTTCTATCTATCGATAATATATCGCCATTTAGAGCTTACATCCACCAAAAGAGGCGGCCACTGGAGCCTTATGTCCGAGAACGTAGCACCGACGCGGATGCCGGGATCCACTACTGGGGTTGCTGGGGCCAATGGCTGCTCCCGCAACTTTTTGTCAGCCCCAGACGGCGCGGTCCCGGTAGTAGGCAACTCCCATCACATCCAACCGTTGGGCAAGATGGCGGAAGCGGCCGGTGAAATCCGCGAAGTTGCGGTCTGCCTGGGCGGTCCAACCGATCTCGGCGACAGCACTCATGCGTGGCCAGATCATCACCTCGGCGCCGGCAGGTGTATCAAACCCTTCGGACCAGACATTGGCCTGTACGCCCAACACATGCTGGGCCTCCGTGATTGTCATATCGGCGATCGTCGGATCGAAACCGTAGCAGTTTTCCAGGGAGCTGACACTCAGGCGCCCCGGCTCGTCATCACCTTCGTAATGTTTCCGGTCCAGGTAGACGTGTGTTTGCGGTGTCATGACGACGTCGTGGCCGGCGCGCGCCGCCTCCAGTCCGCCCTCGACGCCGCGCCACGACATCACCGTTGCCCCCGGCGCAAGACCACCCTCCAGGATCTCATCCCAGCCCACGAGCCGGCGCCCACGGTCCGCGAGATACTTGTCGAACTGTCGGATCGTCCAGCTCTGCAGCGCATCCTCGTTGGCCAGGCCTTCCTGCTGTATACGTGCCTGACACTTTGGGCATTGCTGCCAGCGCGTCTTGGGACATTCGTCGCCACCGACGTGGATGAATCGACTGGGAAAGATCTCGAGGACTTCGTCGAAGACGTGCCGCAGGAAGGCCAGCGTGGCATCGTTGCCGACGCAGAACACGTCGTCGAAAACGCCCCACTCGGTGGCCGCATGGAAGGGACCCTCGGCACAAGCGAACTCCGGATACGCCGCCAGCACAGCCAGCGCATGCCCGGGCAGCTCGATCTCCGGCACGACGGTGATGCCGCGCGCCGCCGCGTAGGCAACAACCGAACGCGCTTCGGCCTGTGTGTAGCTGGCACTCTCGTGCGTGAGCTCCGGATACCGTTCGATCTGCAGGCGCCAGCCGTGGTCATCGGTCAGGTGCCAGTGGAAAACATTCTGCTTGTGCAACGCCAGCAGATCGATGAAGCCTTTGACGAAATCGATATCAAAGAAGTGGCGCGACACATCCAGGTGGCCTCCACGCCAGCTAAAGCGTGGGCGGTCTTCGATATGTACGGTGGGGATCGTCCAGTCCACGCCGGTGACCGTTGTTCTGGCTTCGATGGCAGCCGGCAGCAACTGGCGCAGGCTCTGTACACCCCAAAACAGTCCGGCGTCTTCGCCGGCAACGATACACACGCCGTCGGGCGTTGCGTCCAGTTGGTAGCCCTCGGCCCCAAAATCCTGCGCACGTGAACCGTCTCGCAGCAATTGGATCGAACCGGCGCCAACCTGCACAGGCACCGTCCACCCAGTGGGCCCTCGCAGGTAGGCTGCGAGCAGGACGGCTGCCGGGTGCTCTGCTTCGGGCGCGCCAATGGTTGTATCGGCGTCGAGGTGCAGAACGTTCGACGCCGATGCAACCAACGTCGGCCTCGGAATGATGTTCACAGAGGGCATGATTCTACAGATTCACCTTCTTGAACTGAGGCAGCCACTTCTCGTTCTTGCGGAACATCTCCCGGGTCATCTGCCGTGCTTCGCCCAGTGACAGCTTGGCCGCTGTGAGCGGGTCGTGGGCGATCGCCTGGTACACCAGTTCGGCATCCCCCTTCAGGCAACCCTCAACAGCCATCATCTCAATCTGCGCACTCAATCCGGTGAGCATGGCACAGGGCGCCGGAATGTTGCCGATGCGGATCGCTTCGAAGCCTTTGCGACTTGCCACCACTGGCACCTCGACGCATGCGCCCTGGGGCAGATTGTCGATCAGGCCATCGTTGGTGACGTTGCCATTGAATTCGAAGATGTCTCCGCCCATAAAAGCGCTGATGATGGAGGCGGCGTACTCGTGCCCTCGACCCAGGGGCACTTCATCCTGATCGAGCCAGTCCTGCACGGATTTCTGCCAGCTCTTGTCGCGCAGCTGGTACTGCTTGAGGATGTGGGCATAGTGGCCAGGATTCCAGCCGGTGCCACTGGTGCAGTACTTCTTGATCAAGTCCGGGCGCTTGCGGAACCACCAGCTGTACTCTGAGTTGTGTCCGCTCGACTCGGTCACGTACGACCCGAGGGCAAGGAACATCTCATTGCGCACCTGTTCGTGGTTGTATACGTCCTTGTTGGTGCTGACAACTTTCTTCAGCTTCGGATACAGATCCTTGCCGTTGTGCTCCAGCCGTGTGTACCACGCCATGTGGTTGATACCGGCACACTGGTAGTCCATCTGTCCCGGCTTCAGTCCCAGCCAACCTTCGATCATGGCTGCTGTGCCCTGGACGGAATGACACAGGCCCGTCAGTTGGATGTCTGTCTGCAACTGCATGGCATGACAGAGCATCGCCATGGGGTTGGTGTAGTTGAGCATGATCGCACGGGGGCACAATTGCTCCATGTCGCGGGCGATGGCGACCATCTCGGGAATCGTGCGCAGGGCCCGGAAGATTCCACTGGGGCCACGCGTGTCGCCGACGTTGGTGTCGATGCCGTACTTCTTCGGGATCAGAATGTCGTGTTGCCAGACGGTCGTAGCACCGCGCAGGATCGTGACACACACAGCGTCGGCGCCCTTGAGTGCGTCGCGGCGTTCCGTCGTGGCTGTCACCTTCGCCTTGTAGCCGCCCTGATCGACCAGTTTCTGGCAGGCCCGGCGGGCGAAGTTGAGACGCTGTTTGCTGATGTCGACGAGGGCGATCTCGGCGTTGCTGAGGTTGTCGAACGTGAGCAGGTCACGCACGAGATTGCGGGTAAAGCCAAAACTGCCGGCGCCGATGAAGACGACCTTTGCCATGGTGGTTCCTCTCTTAGTCAGATACGTTCCAACGCACTACGCCCATGTGATAGCGGCCGTGCGCTGCGACTTTGTTCGCGTAGTAGGCAGTAACGATGGTGCCGTCCCCCATCTGTAGGCTGGAAGGGTAGCCACCGTCTGTGGCCCCTTCGAACTGCACGATGATGCGGGGCGGGGACCAACTTTTGCCGCCGTCAGTGCTGATGCGGGTCCCGACGCCATACAGACCGGCGTTGCGAATCCCGTACGTCAGCAGAACCTGTGCATCCTCCAGATGCGTCAGATGTGGGGGGTGCTGACCCGCCAACGTCACCGGGCCCCGGTCCTGCCAGGTGTAGCCATCATCGCTGGAGGCGAACAACTGCACATGCCCGTCCTGCTTGGTTCGACACGCCGCCAGCCACGCGCCAGCTCCCAGATGCAGGATGTCCGTCTCGTTGAAATCGTCGGCGGCAATCACACTGCCCCCACCCCAGGTTTGTCCGTCGTCGGTGGAGCGCAGCATCCACGCCGTGTTGCGTGTGCCATCGGGAGGGCAGGAGTAGAACGGCACAGCCAGACCACTGGGGCCAGGGGTGATGTCACCAAAAGGGATGAACCAGCGGTCGGTCTTGTCCGGCACATCCACCGTGTCGGTTCGGGCCCAGGTGTGACCACCATCCGCAGAACGACAGACCCGTGCGTCGATGACCTCGCGACGGCGGCAGGCGAAATCCGGGTCGATGGTTCCAGGCTCCATGACAGGTGTCCAGCCCGAGGCGATGACGAGCAGATCACCGTTGACCGCGCACCCGGCGGCCACGTTCATGCGGTTGCCTGGAGGTTCACCGGGCGCAGCGGTGCCCCGCTTCTGCCACAGAATGCCGTGGTCCGTGCTGGCCCATACCTCGACATCGCCGTGCCAGCGGCCATGAACAGGGCGATTGTAGATCGTTGCCGTCAAAGTGCCGTCGTTCAACAGGGTCAGATTCGGCCAGGCACAGACATTGTCGACGGCGATGTAACGTTCCACTTGCTTGCCCTCCCTCTGCTGGCTTCAGCCCAGACCGAACTGGAGTTGTGCACTGCCTGTTGGGTCGGCGCGTCGGACGCTGTCCCATTGACTCAGGTACTGCTGCAGGTGCACACGTTCCGGCCGCGCACCTTCCCGCTGGAGCAATTCGCGCACGCGCGACTGCTCCAGCTCATACTCCTTAGCATCGAAGAAACCACCAAAGTATGCCACACGAAGCCACAACAGATAGGTGGTCAGGGCGTCGAATTCGTTGTAGGCGATGATCTCGGCAAGCTTCCCCTGTTGCCAGGCGTCGAGCACGCTGTCGCCGGCGCCGCTGAATTTTCCGGGAATGCCGCAGGCGGCAGCCATCTCGTGCAGCGAGGGTCGGCCTCGCCCGCGGCCGGCGAGCACCTCGATCAGATCGATGTGCCAGTCACCACCACCGAAGTAATCGACACCCTCCCAGGGCTTGTCCGGTCGCTTGGCGAAGTCCGCCGCCTGCACCCCGAGGGCGACGGCACGCTGCATGAGGATGCGGAAGTCGGCCGACCACGAGTTGTAACCCACCATCTGCGGCTTGGCGCGTCCGATCCCATCGAGGAACCGGCGCAGGATTTCACTCTCGGCAGCCTCTGGCGCATCGCGCTGAGCAACCCTTGGCAGGGAGTGCAACTGCAGACGTACCACGCCATCTTCGTCGGTGCGCGCCACGGCCGAGACCGAGACCAATCGGCACAGTACCGTCTTCAGATAGGGTCGTGGGTCATCCTCGGTTGCGCCCCCACGGCGAAACATCTCATCCACGACTTCGGTATCGGCCATGGCAGCATCCAGACCATACACCCGCCGCCCTGTATCGGCATCCGGCACCCACTCTGCATCGAAAGCCCATACGCCGCTGTGCACTTTTTTGAACAACGCTCACACTCTTGTATGGAGGAACCCGATAGGTCTGGGAAAGATATCATCCACAGCCCATAGACGCCGTGGCTCGATGTGGCTCGTCACGATGGATGTCGCCAACAGAGATCCGGCGGCAGAATGTACGGTGCCTGGCGAAGCCTGGGCAACGAGCCGGTTGTTGCTTGTGGCGCCGCGAATGTGGTTATTTGCAGCCTTGCTGCGGACACCATGCCCCCGTCTCCCACGTTGCATCCTGTTTGTGGCAATGCCCCACCGGCCTCGTTCCCCCACCCCTCGGCCGCAAAGGAGTCTCCCCATGTCCGCACTTAATGGTTTCCTCGCTGGGGCCATCATCATTCTGGTTCTGCTCAATATTTATCAGCTGCTTGTGCAGCGGTCTGCCCTGCGCATCGCCGAGATTCTCTACGTCATGGCCACTAACGTGCGCGCCAAGGCCCAGGAAGTCCGGCGCGACGGCAAGGACGTAGAGATCATCGAGGCGCACCTGTTCGATATGGCCACCTCGGCACGAAGCATCCTGCGTGCCCTCGGTCGCAGCGAAGAATCAATGGGGCCAGATCCGACACTGACTGTAGGCACCAATGGCACCCGCATGTCGGCCGATAGCCTCCTGCGACTGGCCGACAATATTTTCTTCGCCGTCACCGAAGAAAACCCTGGTGCCGAATGGGAGGATGTGCAGGGCGAAGCCCTGAAGCGGTTTCAGCAGAAGGTGCCGAACATGGAGCCGGAGGCAGCGCGTAAGATCGTCACCGTTGTCGGCCACCAGGCGCACAAGGAAAGTGGTCGCAAGGGTGCGCAACTGACAATGGGTCGGACGGGGTAGCCAAGGCAGTTCTCGGCGAGTGCCACGTCGAACGTGATCGGCGCTGTGCACCTCGTCATGGAAACGCGATATACTTGTCTGTAGCCTCCGACGACGCCAGCCAGATGCCACGTTCCACCACGGATTCGCCACTGACCGCTTCCCAGTGCGCGGCGTAGGCGTCAAGCTGCTGGGCAAAGTGCGCCAGAAGTTCGGGTGTCAGCGAGCGGTGCGTCTTGTAGTCGACGATCTTCCAGCCTCCGGTGACACGATAGACCAGGTCGATGACGCCGCGGTGTATGGTATGGCCCGCCATGGTGGCGAAGGGCACCTCGACGTAGGCCTCCGCTGCGGTCCGCCGCAACTCATCCCAGATCGCTGAACTGTGGAAAGCAGCCAGAGCCTGTTGCGCTGCCGATACGGTCGCAGCACCATCGAGGCCTTCCTCGGCAAGCAGGCGTTCCACGTATTGCAGCTCTGCAGCATCGGCCACGGGCAAGTGCCCGAGCACGGCACTCTCGAACAACCTGTGCACTACGGTGCCGAAGCTGCGGCCCCGGCCCTGCGTCGCGGGATCTGCGTCGCGTGGTCGGCGCTCTTCATCCTCTGTCACCGCGTGCACTACGTAACTCGGTTTGCTGGCCAGGGCCCGGTGCGCCCGCGTTCGGGCCTGGATAGCTGCGATGTCGATGCCCTCGTCATCTGTTGCCTGTGATGGTCGTGGGGCCGCTGGCGCCGGGCTCGGCAGGTCGGGTGCACCCACGATGGCTGGCTCCAGAAGACTCCAGGCACCTCGGCTCTGGGCCGTGGTTCCCAACACAAGAACATCGCGGGCTCGAGTCGCGGCGACATAGACCAGTCGCAAACTCTCGGCCTCCAGATAGCGCGCTTCCTCGGCGGCATCCTCTTGCCAGCCTTCCGGCTCAGCCAGCACGGTCGTGTTGAACCGCGCGCGACGCGTAACAGCCATCGACAGGTAGGGCCGATCCGCGACACGTGACACGTGTACGTCGACCGTGTGTTGCCGCGACGACGTATCGAATGCGTCGACGAGAAAAACCACTTTCGCCTCCAGCCCTTTTGCCTGGTGCAGATTCATCACCTGTACGACATCGGCGCGCCCCGTCTCCAGCGTCATCTCCTCGACACGCTGTCGATCATCTTCCAGCAGAACTCGCAGTTCCTGAGTGATCTGCGCCCAACCCAGATGGCGACGGCTCTGCGCATCGCGCACGAGCGCCAGGATGCGCAGCAGGTTACCCGCCCGCGAGGAGCCGGCTGCTCCCGTAGCGGCAAATCCGGCCAGGCCCGTGGACTCGATTAGGCGCTCAAGGCTGGCCGCCAGCGGGCGGCGACGCACGTCGTCCCAGAGGTTCTGCAGGGTGCGCTGGGCCCGTTGCAGACGAGCAACCGCCGCTACATCCGCAGCCCCCGCAGGCGCTGGTGCCTGCCAGCAAAAACGCCAGTGCAACTGGCGCAGGACGTAGAGCTCGTCATCGCCCATGCCGACAAACGGGCCCCGAAGGTACGCCACCAGTGGAACGGGGTTATCGGCTTCCAGCAGGGTGTCCAGCGCATCGACAAGAGCACGCAACTCAAGAGAGTTTCGCATGCTGCCGGCACCGGTGATATCGTAGGGTACCTGCTCTGCTTCCAGGGCCCGGGCGTACTCCCCGAGATACTGGCGCGAACGTGTCAGAAGCATGAAATCGCCGGGTTGTGCCCGTCGTCCCAGGACGGCGTCTTCGCCATTGAGTGGCGTACGCCCGCGCAGCGCCGCTGCGATGAAGGCAGCGATGCGCTGCGCCTCCTCCCGGGTCTGTGTTTCGCGACGGCCGCCGCTGTCAGCACGAGCACGCAGTTGGTAGACACCGGCCCCATCCTGGCTGGGACGGTGGGGCACGAGACGCTGGAAGGCCGCCTGGTAGCGGCCGTCGTAACTGTCGAAGAGAGGTTCGAAAGCGCCGTTGGTGAATGCCGCAACTGCGGGCCGTGAGCGGAAGCTGGTTGTCAGTTCGACCACGGCACCGCCGCCGGCCACGACCCGGTCACGAGCCAGGCGAAAGACATCGAGATCCGCCCGACGGAAGCGGTAGATGGACTGCTTCTCGTCACCCACCAGAAACAGACTCCCGGGTCTGGGTGTTAACACACGCCAGTCGTCGATGTTGGGCTCCACACCCGTGAGGTAGAGGAGCACCTCCGCCTGCAGGGGGTCCGTATCCTGGAACTCATCGACGAAGAGGCATTGATACCGCCGACGGAAATGCGCGCAAACGTCCGGGTGCTGTCGCAACAGCGCCGCTGCTAGTTCGAGCAAATCATTAAAAGTCAGTGTCGACGCTGCCAGGCGAGTGTCGCGATAGTGGCGCATCGCCTCATCGACCAGCGCGCCTGCGAGCGTGTACACGTAGTTGCGCCACCGGGCCAACAACGGTTTCAGCAGGTCGTCGCGCAGAGCCGGGAGCACTTCGTTCTTCAATGCGCGCGCCAGCTGTTGCCCCGGACTTCCGGGAGAGCCCCAGCGCTTGAGAGTAACCGCGGTCTTTGTCGTGGATGCCAGGTCACGCAGCAGCCGTTCACGATCCGCGTCACTTGGCGGTCCGGCGAAGTCGACGAAATGACGCAACTCGCGCACAGTCTCCATCAATCGGTCGGGTTGGCCCTCAGGCAAGGGTGTGGGAATCTGGGCCGCCACTTCACGCACGAGCTCGCAGACCTCGGTCACCGCCGGTGTCAGGTCCGGACGAGCTACCTTCGTCGGCTTCAGTGGCAGGTCGCTGTACTGGCAGCGGTCGAGGTAGAACTGGTAGAACTGCTCCGCCGTCAGTCCCGTGTCTTCGATGGCCAGCAGGCGATCATCCCCGGCGACAGAACGAGCCTGCAGGAAACCATCCCACGCGGCCCTTGCCAGGATCATCTCCTCGCGCGCCTCGACTTCCGTAAAGTCCGGTGGCAGGCCCGCCTCGATGGGCCGTTCACGCAGCAGACGGGCACAGAACGCGTGGATCGTGCCGATCGAACACTGGTCGAGTCGTGACACAGCATCCCGCAGTCGGTGCAGCTGTCGTGCCGCTTCCGGACCCTCCGCCTCTTCGGCGACCCGGACGGTCTCCTGCTGCAGGGCGGCAAAGAATCGACCCCGCAATTCGCCCGCCGCCTTACGGGTGAAGGTGATGGCCGCCATGTGCCCGATGTCCACTTTGCCCGTGCGCACACAGGCAACCATGCGTTCGACCAAAGCATGCGTTTTGCCGGCGCCAGCACCGGCGAGGCACATGATGCTCGTGTCCAGGTCTTCGGCAATGCGTTGACGCGCTGCAGCATCAACCAGGAGGCGTTTGGCCGTCACGTGCGGATCCAGTCCCGCGCGCTGCGGGCGACATCCTCGGGGGCCACATCCCCCGGCGCCAGACCCAGAGCTCTGAAGGCGGATTCCAACGTCTGCCTCGAGCCGGTCCTGCCAGAGGATACCAACTCGGCCCAGCCGTCCACCAGCGCCGCCATTTCGGCGGCGGCCGCGAAGAGTTCATCAATCTGCTCGGCGCCGCGTGCCTCGGAGGCGCAGATGCGCCGGTAGTCACAGAAACGGCACGGACCCCCACCTTTGCCGTCGCCTTTGTGCAGGGCAGGGAAGAATCCTTGCCGGGCCATGGCGAACAGGGGTTGCAGCATGGCGGCCAGTTCGTGGCGTGCCGGAGGCGCGTCACTGAAGCGCTGGCCGGAGCCTCGATCACTGGCGAAGAAATAGCCACTCAAACGCACGTCGACGTCACCCTCCAGCAAGTGCGGCAGTGCGTAGGCGTACAGCGCCCACTGCAACCTCCTGCCGCCCTGAGCAAGGGCGGCGCTGTCGAAGTTGAAGGTGCTGCCCGTTTTATAGTCCCAGATCTCGTAGGCTACGGTCTCTCCCGAGGCGTCAAAGACAGCATCCACACGGTCGATGCGACCGCGTAGGCGGAAGGCGATTTCATGCGACAGACGCAGCTCCACGACGTCATCAGAACCGAAATCGAGCTCAAAAGCGGCCGGATGCAGGGCCGGGTCCGACGCCAGTCGCTGTGACTCGGCGTGCAGAAAGATGTGCGCCGCACGCTCGATGCGACGGCAATCGTTGCGGTACGCTGCCACGAGCGTAACCGGCACGCGGTCGCGCTCGGCGGCAAGGGCTGCCTCGACCATTTCCTGGAGGCGTGGCTGATGGGATGGGTCAGGACGTGTGCCCTGCAGTTGTTGCATGAAACTGAGGAACAATCGGTGCAGCAGATTGCCCATTTCCATCGGCTGCAGCCAGCGGCGCGGGTCCGGTTGAGGTTCGTCGGGGGGCACCAGGCCCAGGCCGTAGCGCAGCAGGTAGCGTCGCGGGCACTCGGCCAGCGTTTCCAGCATGCGGTTGGATAGAATCCGCTGCCCGGTGAGGTCCAGAGACTCGACCTCGGCTTGCGCGATCCACCCGGAGAATCGGGACGGGGCAGCATGGGCGCGGGCGCGGGCCGACATCACGCCTCGGGCTGCGTCGGGGAAAACCCGCGCCAACGCATCTGGCAGGTCGGCATGTGTCCGTTTGCTCCACAAGACCTCGAGTTCGTCGGCGGCGCCGTTGGACGGCACCGGGCCACCCCAGTCCGCCGGCCGCTGCAACTGGCGACAGGCTTGTTCGAACAACGGTGTCGGGTAGGGCTCCCGGCCGTCGGCAAAATGCATGCGGCTGGCAATAAGGGTGACCGTTCCGGCAGCGCTGCCCAGCACGCGGATCAACTGAAAGATGCCTGCCGCGGCACTGCTGGTGGTCAAAGGCAGAAGCGGCGACAGCGCCCGGCGCTCCTCGTCCAGCAGAATGGGATCCTGACCGGGGCTGCCGGGGAAACGGGTTTCATCCAGACCCAGGACATAAAGGTGACCGCGCCCAGAATAGCCGGCATCTCGCAGAGGACTCAGTTGCACCCTGCCGGCACCTGCCCGGCTCGCCTCACAACTGTACTGACGCAGGACACTCAGCAACCGTTGCGCCTGCACGCTACGGGGTGTCGTCGAAGCGGGCAGGCTGGCCTGATCCTGTAGCATGGCAACGAGAGTATCACGGATGTGGCGATCCTGTTCAGCGCCTTCCTCTGTGGCAGCCGGTGGCAAGGCCTGCAGATAGGTGACTGCCACCACCGCAACGCCCGGCGCCGCATCTGCGGCGGCTGCCAATGAAAAGAGACGCAGCAACTGAGCACGACCCGCCGCGAGTCGCAGCCGGAGATTTTTGTCGCGCGCTATCGTGCTGGCGTCCGCCTTGTCGGCCCCGATGACCGGCACGATTCGGTCGAGGGCGGCAAGTGTCGCAGCCTGTCCGGCGCCAGCCCGGCCCTGCAACAGCCAACGAGCCACGGCTCCAGGTGATGCTTCATCATCAGCCCAGTCGAGCTCGCGCGCCTGCAGATGACGCACGAGGACGTCGACATCCAGGTCCATGGCGATCCATTCGAGCCATGCCGCCAGCGACCGGCCCGGTCGGGTCATCACAGCAGGCACACCGGCGGCGAAGTCTGCTGGCAGGTCCCACCGTTGCACGGCATCATGGAGCAACGCCTGGTAGGGCGCCGTTGCTGTGTAGACGATTTCAACGTCGTCATATGGCAATCCGCGCTGAAAGATGTCACGCAGGACGAAGCGCACTTCTGTTTCCAGACCAACAACCTGACACAGGCGAACCCGATCCCCATCCCCCGGCATCAGGCCCGTGGTCAGGAGGCGCCCGCCGGGAGACACGTCGACGGCCTCGGGCACGAAGCTCTGCGTAAGACCGAGTGCATACAGCTCCTGCGGCGGCGTCTCCGGACCCGCTTCTCGCAAGGGGTCGAGAAACAGGTCTCCCTGCACCAGAGGATTTCGGCGCGTGAGCCGGACCGCCGGTGCCGCGGCACGATGCCGGGACGGCGAGGCCAGCACCGTGGGCGAGTGGGGCGTTTCATTGGGGATCGCCGCCGCCGGGAACTGTCTGGCGGCAGTGCCAGTGGGGGGGGTCACACCGTAGACACGGCGACCCAGGCGCCACATCTCGCCCGTTGTCAGGCTGCGCACATACTCGGCTGCCAACGGGGACAGTTCCGTCTCATCCAGAATCGCCCAGACGCACTCCAAGGGACCGCCGCACCCAGTGGATGGATGCTCCTGTAGCAGGGCTTCGGTGAACAGGGACGCATCATCCCACCACCGACCGTCAAACAGGGCCTTTGTATATGCCCCGTAGAGTAAAGCCAGATCCACCGCCTTGTTCTGTGCATGGCGGTCGACCGCCACCAGTCTGGCCATATGCTCCGGCAGCACCTTGGCCAGGCGAAGGGCGTCAAACGTACTCTGCAGGGGGTCCACCAGACCCGCATCCAGGCTACCGTCATGGGTGCCACCAGTGAAATACTCTCGACTTGTCACGGGCCATGAGTCCAGGAGGTTCTCCACCAGGCGGCGGCGGCCATCTGCAGAGAGTCGTCGCACGCCCAACCCGGCCATGCGCGGCGCCAGCCGCCCCGCAGCCAGTAGCGCCGGCGTGGTGACCTGCAGATTGGTCCATTGGCAACCGCACCGAGCCAGTGCCGTCGTCAGGTCGTAGCCCGCACGCACGCACGGAACGAAAAGGATCTTGGGTGTCAGT
>CALFPI010000342.1 GCA_937919035.1 uncultured Gemmatimonadaceae bacterium | reverse complement strand
ACATCTATGTGCTGACGACGCCCGAGAGCCAACAGAGTCACAAGATGGTACTGGCTGACGGTGCCACGGGTGCTCGCAGAAACACGACAGCGGCGCCAGTGATCCGCAGGGCAGAGAAACTGGCCGCCGGAGCCCAGTACACAGTAAGGGTCACCAGCACCCGTATCGAGCCGTGGACGCAAGAGGTAAGCATCAGCGAAAGCATGACCCTCGACCTTGCGGGGATCGTGCTGCTGCCGGCGACGCCGACGCTGGAGCGCCTGGACGCCGACGCGGATGGTCGTGTCGAGGAGATCGTCCTGGTGGAACCGGAACTGGGGCGGCGCACGCGCGTGCTGGATCGCGATCTGGATGGCACAATGGATGGGGTAGAGGCAATCGTGGAGACCATCGGTCCCGGTGGTCTGCTGGCAACACAGCAGGTATCGCTGAGCGAGACGGCCGACGGCAACTCGAGCACCACATCTCTGGCGATCGCCGGGGTGGACGGGGCCAGCAACGCCCTGCACATGCGGACACGCCCCGTTGATCTCAAGCTGCGTGATCTGAGCGCAGAGGGCCTGTCCGAGCGCCTGCAGCAATTGACGCCGCACATCGTCGAATGGCGCGCCGGCGGTGTCGTCGTGGAAGTCCCAAAGGCGCTGGCCGCCGACATCGCCGACATCGAGTTCTTCGGCAACCCCTCGATCGAGGTGCTGCGAGCGGACCCGTTGGTCCTGTGGGATTTCACTCGCGTTGGGGTAGAGGAGGATGGCAAGAGGGCAGAGTGGCTCGACGCCCAGGTAGAGCGGACGGGGAGTCAGTTGACCGTGACCTTCGATGTGAAGACGACCTTTCCGCTGACGCCGGAAGACATCCGAGTATCGGTGAAACGCGTCCTGGGAGAGGAGGCCGAACTCGCTGTCCAGGTAACGCCTGCCTGGTCATCGCTCACCGGGGGCGTGCGCTGGTATGAACAACAGATCACCGTAACACACACACCCGACCAGAACGGCCTCTATCGGTTCTCGCTGCGCGTGATGGGTGAGCACGTCACGCTACTGGAGGGGGACGAGTGGCACACGGAATGGCTCGCGGAGCCGCCGGCAGGCGGTGCCTCCAGCGCGTTGACTCGCTACGTGGCCGAGCCGGATACGGCGTACCGCTACGAGCTTGTGGGCACCTACCCCCAACAAGACTACACGACATACGTGGTCCGCATGACTTCGCAGCGCTGGCTCACGGAGGCAGAGGTGAAGGACCCTCTGTGGTGGCACTGGCTCCGGATCGTCGTGCCAAGGGAGGTGGAGAGCGATGTCGCACTGTTGAAGATCGGGTCGGGGAGCCGATTGGACTCGGAGCCTGTAAGTCCCAATGGTTCGCTGGCTGGAACCGCGGTGAGTACGAAGTCGGTAACGGCTGACCTGAGCAACGTACCGAACCAGCCGGTGGAGTTCGTCGGTGACGATTTCGGCCCGCGTAGGGAGGGTAGCCTAACCGCGTACGGATCGCGGCGTTTCCTGGAGAGCGGCGCCCAGGAGAAAGATGCGAAGTGGCTGCTACGCCTTCCCATGACGAAGGCGGTGGTGCGCGCCATGGACACGGTGACCGATCTCTGCAGGCATGAGCTCAGCCTGGACGTGAGCCGCTTCGTGGTCACCGGCGGATCGAAGCGCGCCTGGGCGACCTGGACGACGGCGGCCGTGGACGACCGTGTGATCGCCATCGTGCCGATCGTGTGGGTCGCGCTCAACATATTGCCTTCGTTCCAACACGCCTGGCGGGCTTTCGGCTTCTGGTCGCCCGGGCTCGACGACTGGGAGCGCGAGGGCGTCTTCCAGTGGTTCGGCACGCCCGAAGATGGCCGACGGCTCGCAACGGTCGACCCGTATACCTACCGGGAGCAGCTCACGATGCCCAAGCTGCTGATCAACGGGGCGAGCGATCAGTTCTTTCTGCCCGACTCCTGGCGATTTTACTGGGACGGGCTCCGCGGTGAGAAGCAGCTTCGCTACGTACCGAACCAGGGTCACGGGGTGGACGCGGGCTCGAGCCTGAAAGCATTCTACAGCACGATCGTTTCGGGCGAGCCGAGACCCTCCTTCAGCTGGCGTGTGGAGGGAGGTGCCCTGGACATCCAGACCGAGACACAGCCCGAGGCTATGACGCTCTGGCAGGCGACGAACCCGACGGCGCGCGACTTCCGCAACGGGCGCTGGGAGAGGACCCCCGTGGAGTTTCGTGATGACGGCGCGTATCACATCACCGTTCCAGCCCCCGAACAAGGATGGACGGCCTTCTTCGTCGAGTTCGAATTCTTCGGCAAACCGACGGTAAAGTTGACCACGGGTGTTGTCGTGACGCCGGACACGTACCCGTTCCCGCCGTTCCAGCCGGAGCCACGGCAGTGAGTAGAAAGGTGATCTGACATGAACACAGGTAAAACTCTGGCGAGCATAATTCTTGTTCTCGGGATGATCCCGCAGGACGCGTCGCCGCAAGGTGGACTCGACGGTGAGTATATCAAGAGCATTCTGGTGGAGCGCATCGATGCAAACCGGAGAGGGGTAGGGATGGTGGTGGGTGTGATCGATGCTGACGGTCGTCAGATCATCGCCCACGGCAGGATGAACCGCGACAGTGACAGGCAGCCCGATGGCGACACCGCCTTCTCGATCGGCTCGATCACCAAGGTCTTCACGTCGATCCTGCTGGCAGACATGGTCGAGGGCGGTGCACTATCCGTCGACGACCCAGTCTCTCAGTGGCTGCCCGAATCGGTACAGGTCCCCGGTACCCAAGGCCGCCCGATGACGCTGCGCGACCTGGCCACCCACCGGTCCGGGTTGCCGTCGCTGCCTAACAACATTAGACCTGCCGATCCTTCCAACCCCTTTGCGGATTACACCGTGGAACAGATGTACGAATTCCTCAATAGTTATGACCTGCCCAGGGATCCTGGCGACGCCTTCGAGTATTCGAACTTCGGTGTGGCGTTGCTGGGACAGATCCTGTCCCTCCGAGCGGGGATGGACTACGAGGCGTTGCTCACCGAGCGGATCCTCGAACCGCTGGGTCTGACCGACACCCGCCTCACGAATTTTTCTCCAGACCTGCAATCGCGTATGGCGACGGGACACGATCTCCTCGGGAATCCGATTCCGGCGACCGGCAAGGGGGGGCTGGGTTCCCTGACACCGGCAGGGGGACTGCTCTCGACAACCAACGATATGCTGGATTTCCTGGCGGCAAACATGGGCATGAGCGAATCCAGTTTGGCGCCGGCAATGGCAGCCACACACGAGGAACAGTACAGTGGCTGGTGGCGTGAGAAAATCGGGCTGGGTTGGTGGCTCCATACTTTCAACGGGAACGAGATCGTTTACCACACCGGCACTGGGCCCCACTTCGTGGCCTTTGCCGGTTTCGACAAGCGCCGGCAAATCGGGGTTGTGGTGCTGAGCAATTCGGGCAACAGCATATTCGACATCGGAATGCACCTCATCTTCGAAGGCGCCAAGCACCTGAAGGAATACCGGAAGGTGGTCGAACTGGAGCCGGGCGTCCTGGAACGCTATGTGGGCGTATACGAGCACGCGCCCGGCCGAGTCCTCACCGTCACCAGGGAGGGTGAGCATCTCTTCGCGCAGGCCACCGACGACGGCAGATACGAGTATTATCCCGAATCGACATCAAGCTTCTTCTTAACCGCCGATGAGGTTCAGATCACGTTCCATGCGGACACCAGCGGCGAGGTGACCCACCTGACCTTGCACTACGGCGGTGAGGATCGGGATGGACGCAAGCTGGTCATGGCAAGATCAGATTTCGCGATCTACGACGATGCACTGGCAGCTGGTTGGACCACGGCCGGTTCGGCTCCAGCCATCGACACGGGTTCGGCAGCGGTCGTCCAAGACGGCGCGGCCGCCATACGCATCGAGGGCGTAGAAAAGAAGTTCGGCGCCTGGCGGGTTGATTTTGACGCGGACGATAGGTTCGTCCACGTTGGCTACACCCACCTGCGTTTGTCAGTATTCCCGGCGGAGTTCACTCCACACACGCGTCAGATTTTCCAGCTCCGTGTCGCCGGAGGCAGATTCGATCTGGGTGAACGAATGGACCTCGAACGCCGCGAGTGGCAGCAGATCGACATCCCCCTCACCTCTGATCTCGTCCCCGGGCCCATCTCCGCGGTGACCATCTCAGGCAATTTCGCCGGCACCCTCTACCTCGACGACATCCGCCTGGTCGCTGAGGTGCCTCCACCGATGACAGCCGTCCTGGAATCCCACGACACCACCACCCCCTCAACCTTCTCCCTCACGAACTTCCCCAACCCCTTCAACCCCGAAACGACGATCCGCTTCGATCTGCCGCAATCGCAGGAGGTAGAACTGGCGATCTACAACATGGCGGCACAGAAAGTGGCGACGCTGGTGCAAGGTCATCGCGAGGCGGGATCGTACTCCGTGCGCTGGGACGGTGTGACCGATGGGGGACTCGAACTGGCGTCGGGTGTGTACTTCTACCGGCTCACCGCAGGAGAGCGGGTGGAGACGCGGAAGCTGTTGCTGCTGCGGTGAGTGCCCAGAGCTCAAGCTGGTCATTTACCATGCGACGCGACAGAAAACCCGCACGCCAATTGACGAAACCAAATCAGCAGGCCGTTATGCCGCGCACTGGGACGGGACCGTAGCGCCTGATATTCCGCAGAAGTCCAATCCCTATTAGCTGAAGGTGGAGCGACGATTCATGAGACTCACGCCAATACTGATCCTGCTGCTGTGTGGAAGTGCTGCCAGCACCCAAGCTTGGCTGCTTTCGTAGTTCCGTCCGGAGACGCAGGATCCGGTCGTGGACGTAAGGGACGCCTCGGTCAGTACGTTGAGAGCCCGCTCAGAGGTCCAGGATTCTCGCATCACCGAATGCGGCGATCAACTCGTCCCTCTTCGATCTGCTCGTCTTCAGGTATCGTCGCTTCCCGACAGGTACTACGGTCGTGTCCCTTCGTTCGCCAGCCATCGCCTTGATCTCTGCGCCCATGCTCTCCAGTACCACGAAGTCTTCGGGCTTCAGCGGGAGTTCCAGCTTCCTGTCCGCTGATATGTGCCAGTAGATCGCGTACAACGCGCTATTCCTTTCGAAGACAAAGGCCATCACGTCCGTGCTGTCACCGGCCACATTCGTAATCCGATCGTAGGGGACGAGCTCGAAGCTGCTTGTTTCGTCGAGCAGAAGGATGAACTCCTGGTCGGGATCGCGCAGCATCTGTCTCTGCTCATCGGTCAGCCACTTCTGTGCTCTCACCTCTTCCCAGCGCCTGAGGACCTCGAAGTTGTCAGCCGTTCTCGGATGCTGTGCCAGCGTTGCCGGATCAGCGTGGATTGAAACAGGGCAATCCCATGCCGCTGCCTTGCTCGTGACGAACTCCAACTGGTCGGGCTGTGTGCCGATCGTCTCGTCGCTGGGAAGCCAGTAGCCCAACCAGCCGAAATTCAGACGGGTGAAATTGTCCCGCATTCTGGGTGCTTGCCTGAACGGATGCCGGATGGTTTCCTCCTTCAGCTTTTCAGGACGGAAGACATCGAAGGCATTCCCGCCTGTCAGCATATGCCAACTGAAATGCGTCTTTGCCGCCCCCTCCGCGAATATGGGTTCCGGCTGCAACTTGCTGAACACTCTGTACTGCGCGCCGGCTACATGATACCAGAAGGGAGGATTGACACCTTCCGAGCCGTCGAAGTAGATGAACTCGAATCCCGCATCCCAGAGGTCGGCGATCCCGTCGGCTACCTCATCCTGCAGGTCTGAGTACTGGTCGAGGTACACACTGGTTGCGCCAAATTCACTTACATCGAGCAAGCCGAACATGTAGCCCGCGGGTTGGGCATTGACCGTTGTCTTGTCTATGCCGCGCTCACAGCCGTAGAAGGTGTAGGGATGCGATGTGGTGTAACCCTCATAAGAGATCAGTTCTGTCCCGACCTTCAACACCCTCCGGTTCGGCGTCATCGTGGAGTGTATCGGGTTCTGCTCAACATGAACCGTGGTGTCAGTCACGCTGAGAGGCTTGGACAGCGTGAAGGTCCGCAGCAGGTTCAGCCGGTGATCGGGAACAGGCGTAACGTACTTGCTGTCTCTGCCAATGTGGCTGTGGAGAAAATGGCAGCCCGGAGTTATGCCTGCCTGCTTGATCCTGGTCAACATCGCTTTCAGATCCGCTTTGCCCTTCGGATACTCCCGTTTGTAGACATCATATTCCCCGATAAGCCTGTAGCCTCTGCTTTCGAGAAACGCCGGATAGTAGATGTTCATGAGCCTGAATCCGCCCATCCTGGCGTATTCGATGTGCGCATCGACATTGGTCGGATTCACGGTGCTCGTCCAGTAGTACGACGCGGCGTAGAGCTCATGCCTGCGACTGGCCACCCCGTGTGGCAGTCCATAATCGCCTTCAACGGTGGCGATCTTGTCCAGCAGCTCGTCCTTGGCGCAGGTGATCAGCGCGGCAGTGACCCCTGTGAGCTGCACCTGCGCATCCGTGCCCGCCTGCAGGATGCGGTATCCCTCCGCCTCTTCAGAATCGGCATTCGCACAGGGTTCCGCTGCAAGCACATTGACCGCCACTTCATCATCCCATATCACGTTCAGCCAGTCGCCCCAATGACCCATCTCGCGGACAGGCAGTCGCAGGAACCACATCTCGGATATCGGCGGTTCGGTCATGGCAATGCCGTAGTCCTCGGTCAGGTTGAACGCCTCGAGGGTGAATGCCACGTAGTCCGCGGCAATTTTCACAGTGACGGTTGCTTCCCAGGGGATCAGTTCGTAACCGAGGGTGAGGGTGTCCCCCTCCATCCGGGCCGCATTGCATTTGAACGTGGTCCTCTTGTTGGGGTATGCCAGCTTCACCTCATTCTGGTAGGGACGCGGCTCAGTGATGGTACTGATCGGGACCCTCTTGCCCTGGATCAGGCACTCGGTGTTGGTTGGCTTGAAAACCAGGCTCCTGGCGATTCCGGCGCTGGTAATGACCAGTCTCATGTGCCGGTTCTCGATCGTCACGTCCTGCGTCTTGTTCATGGTCAACTCCGACTGGACAGATGGGGTTAGGTACACAGAGGTCAGATAATGTTACAGCAGAGGCCGGCTGCCTGCCTCTCTTCGGCAGAGGGCTGGCTGGCACGGACTCCGAAGCAGGTTGGTGCAGGAGTTGCGGATTTCTCGTCGACTGGAAGACGGGGGAGCACATGGTGGGCGGGCGGATGTGCGGTGGACGAGTTGGTTGGTCAGTCGTCACGTGGTTGGTGGTTGCCATGCTGGGGCTGTTGCGTACTTCCGGCATGGCGGCAGTTGCCGCACCTGCGTCAGGTCCGAGTAGACTGTTGCGTTCGCCACACTTGCCAGGCCAGGGGCGGATTCGCCGACGGGTCGCAGCAAGTGCCACCTCTCGACACCGCCAGGCTCTTCGGCCGCGACAGAGTTGGCAGCCTGCGCCATTGCTTCGACAGCATGTCGAGTGAGCAGCTCATCGTCGAGGGCGAGATCCTTGACCGACGCCAGCTTGGGCTTCGTCCCTCCATCTCGTACCGGTCCACAGATCCGAATCAACTCGGCCCCTACGGCAGGTTCGCCCTTGAGGCGCTCGAGTTGGTCGACCGCCATGTCGATTATATCCGCTTCGACAAGGACGGGCCTGACGGCATCCCTGGATCGGATGACGATGACGGCGTCGTCGATTACCTGTTCCTCGTCGTCGATTACCTGTTCCTCGTCGTCGACGGGGCGCCGGCCAACTTCATTCTTGGTGGGGCGACAGGTATCGCCGGACTGGGCTTCGGCCTGGAGGATGCCACCCAAACAGGGTACGTCACGCGAGACCTCTCCACGCGTGGTCGGGCGGTGCGCATCGTCCCCGATGGGGCGCACGGGGCGGTCCTGCTGGGGCGCCCCCTGGCTGCGCAACTGGTTGGTTCCATGGCGCATGCAGCAGGTAACCACCTGGGAGTCTCGCCATCCCGTCCGGGTCATCTCCGCATCGCCACCTGGCCTTACTGGCGAATTCTACGAGGCTGTTGATGCGCATGCCCGAGATTGCCAGCGTCAAAGGCAGCGTCGCTCAGGTGCGTTGTTTGGACAACCGGACCAAGCGTCTGGCGCTGCTCTTGTCGCCGCGCAGGTAACCGGACCACCTCGAACCAGCCCCCAACGTCACGGGGGGTGCTGGTCGGCAGATGGTGGGCTACCATGGCGTGGTTCGGCCAAGGACACGGAGACCGACGCTGGTTGAGCCTACGTGCAGCGACCAGATCAGCCTCGTCGGAGAGGGGTGGAGTCACGATAATGGGCCCTTTATAGTTCCTACACGTTCCTGCTGGACTGCGTCCCCATACCACATGCCCCAGGCCCGGCGGGATGCAGTCCGGTGGCCACCTCAGTCCCGGAACCAGGAGCTACTGAACCTATGGAGAGCCGCCCGCGCCCCCCCTACCGCACCGCCGACTGGAATCCCGACGGACTGGGCAATCACCGCGCTGCCGTGCGCGTCGCCGCCCAGGCAGCGGCCGTGTTCGTCCGCATTCCGTGGTGGCGCCGCGACCCGGAGCCGGAGCGGAAGGGTATGCTGGTGGTGGATGCCGCCACCGGGGAGCGGGTCGTCAATGTGTCGGTCCTCGAGGTGTGCCCCGAGTGGGGGGACGTCGTCTTCCAGCCGGTCACCGCGCCGGGGATCTACTACATCTACTTCCTGCCGCAATCCCAGGAGGGCTGGCAGCACCAGCCCGAGACGCGCTACCAGATTCCGGAGGAGAGCGCCGATTCCGGCTGGCTGCAGCGCTACGGGCGAGGCGCTCTGCAGGCCGCAGCCGGCGCAGGCCTGCCGCTCGCCGAGATCATCGCCATGGAGGCGGTCGATGACTTCCATCGCCTCGACCCCATGGAGCTGGCCGCCGGCGACGCGGAGGTGCGCGCGCTGCTGGCCGACCACCCGGAGCGTCGCTACCTGGTCTTCCCCGAAGACCGCCGCCATCCGGTGCGCATGGGCCGCCACCTCCCCCTGCGCTGGATCGACCGCGGGCCCACCGACCGCTTCGAGGGCAGCCCCAGCCGCAATGAGTACTACACCTTTCAGCTGGGCGTCTACGCCGCCCGCGAGCCGCTCGGCGACGTGTCACTGAGCTTCGCAGATCTGGTCGGCCCGGCCGATGCGCGCCTGCCGGCGACGGCCTTCCATTGCATCAACCTGGGTGGACGCGACTGGTTGGGACAGCCGATCTCCCGCACCATCTCCGTGGCCGCCGGTCAGGTGCAGCCGCTGTGGATCGGGGTGCAGGTCCCGGCCACTGCACCGGTCGGGACCTATGCGGGCACCGTCACCGTGCGGGCCGTCATCGGCGCCGGTGCCGCCGGCTCAGCGGTCGAAGAGACGCCGATATCGCTGGCCCTCAAGGTGTCCGGACAGGTCCTCGAGGATGGTGGCGACGGCGAGCTATGGCGCCACGCGCGCCTGCGCTGGCTCGATTCGGCCCTCGGCATCGACGACGACTGCGTCGATCCATATCCGCCGATGCAGGTGGAGGGTCGGGCCCTGCGCTTGCTCGGGCGGTCGGTGGTGGTGGGGGTCGACGGCCTCCCGGACAGCATTACCACCCGCTTCACCCCCAGCGTGCAAGACGCAGACGGCCCCGATCGCGAGTTGCTGGCCGGCCCTATGCACTTTTCGGCCGTGGCTGTCGATGGCGAAGTGCCGGTCTCCTACAGCGGCCTCGGACCGACGTCCATCGGCAGCGGCACTGCAGCCTGGTGCTCCCGGGGGGTCGGCAACCTTCTGACCGTCGATCTGCGGGCCCAGCTCGAGTGCGATGGCTACCTGACCGCCTCGATCGACGTGGCCGCCACCGCGGATCTGGCAGCCGAGGACCTGCGGCTGGTGATTCCCCTGCGGGCCGAGTTTGCGCGCTACCTGATGGGCATGGGGTACCGCGGCGGGCGACGCACCGGCAACTGGCAGTGGCAGTGGTCGAACGACGCCAACCACATGGTGTGGCTGGGCGACGTCAGTGGCGGGCTGCAGCTGAAACTCATGTATGACACCGATGTCTGGGAGCTGTACAGCCTGGCCAGCCACGGCTCCCCGGTGTCGTGGGGCAACGGTGGACGGGGCCGCTGTACGGTGCGCGAGCGCGACGACGGGACGGTCGAACTGGTGGCCTCCTGCGGCCCCCGTGCCCTGAAGGCCGGCGAGCGGCTGAGCTTTCGCTTTGGCTTGCTCATCACGCCCTTCCACGCGCTGGACCGCGACCACTGGAACTGGCGCTACTTCGGCGACGGCAGCGGCGAGGCGATCCCCATGGAGGGCATTGCCGCCAGCGGCGCGCGGGTCTGTCACCTGCACCAGGGCAACGACCTGAACCCGCACATCAACTACCCCTTCGTGCGCTCCTCCGAGCTCAAGGCCTATACCGACGCTGCCCACGAGCGCGACCTGCGCCTGATCCTCTACTACACGGTGCGGGAACTGAGCAACTACGCCGCCGAGATCTGGGCCTTCCGCAGCCTGGGCGACGAGATTTTCCGCTGCAACGACGGCTTCCGCCTCGCCGACCACTTCCTGCCGGAATCCGATCGGATCGATGGCCAGCAGGGGGCCGGCGGCTCGTGGCTGTGGGAGCATCTGATCGGAGACTTTGCCCCGGCCTGGCACCAGCCTCTCGGCGGCCCGCACCAGGACGCGGCGGTGGCCACGCAGGGCTTGTCGCGGCTGCACAACTACTACGTGGAGGGACTTAACTGGCTGGTGCGGCACACCGGCATCGACGGCATCTACCTGGATGGCATCGGCTACGACCGGCAGATCATGAAGCGGGTGAGCAAGGTGCTGAAACGGGCCCGGCCCGACGCCCTGGTGAGCTTCCACAGCGGCAACAATTTCGATCCCCGGTACGGACTCAATAGCCCGGCCGTCCAGTATCTGGAGCACCTGCCCTACTGCGACAACGTGTGGTTTGGGGAGGGCTACGACTACGACTCACAGCCCGACTACTGGCTGGTGGAGATTTCCGGCATCCCCTTCGGCCTGTCCGGGGAGATGCTCCAGGGCGGTGGCAACCTGTGGCGCGGCATGCTCTACTACGGCATGGCCAACCGGTTGGGCTGGAATCGCGAGTCGCGTCCGGAGGGCCTGTGGCGCTTCTGGGACGACAGTGGCATCGCCGGAATGGAGATGGTTGGCTACTGGGACAGTGGCTGCCCCGTGAAGACCGATCGCGAGGACGTGCTGGCCACGGTGTATGTGGGGGCCACTTCGGCGGTCATCGCCCTGGCCAGCTGGGCCACCGGTGACGTCACCTGCCGGCTCGAGATCGACCCGGCGAGTCTTGTCGGCATCGACATCGACGCGTTGCTGGCTCCGGAAATCGAGGGCTTTCAGCCGGCGCAGCGCTTCGCATCGGGCGCCCCGATTGAGGTGCCTGCGGGCCGGGGCTGGCTGTTCGTGGTCGGGCAATAGGTGCCTGGCGGCACGGGGTCTGGCATCGCGAGACCGGCGGCGGATATAGTACGCGTCGTCGTGCGCGGCAGAGGGTTGAGCGATGCTGTCGTCTGTTGACCTACGATGAAGCCGGTGAGTATTGGGCAGTGGGACGGACGACCATGTACGACGGGTCGCGGTCGGCTACGTACACGGTGACCGACGACGGGTGAGCCCACGTGCAGCGACTGGACGCACGATAATGGGCCCTTGAATCTCCTACCCGTTACCCACTGTCGCACTGG
>CALFPI010000341.1 GCA_937919035.1 uncultured Gemmatimonadaceae bacterium | reverse complement strand
GTCAGATCAAAAAGGCGGGTTACCTTCTGGCCATCATCCGTTTCGTCGGTCTCAGTCCCCTGGAAGTCGTCGAGAAAGCCACCCGCCATCTCGATCAGATCCGAGACGCGCGTCACCGGTGTGATGATGTAGGCGCCCTCACCCTTGAGCACGGCGCCCGTAATATAGGCGGAGAAAAAGCGCATACTCTGCAGGGACAGCGTGATGTCGACTCCGGGGTACTTGTCATTCTCGGCGGCGGCGACAATCTCCGCCTTGACCTCGGCCAACGTACGACCCGCCACATCGAAGGCGCCGATGGTCGGCACCAGGGCCAGACCCTCCGGGTTCACTTCGAAGGGAATGTCCTGATCAAATTCGCCCCAGATGTAAAGTTGCATCACGTCGCCGGGGCCGACGATATACTCGCGCGCATCCACCTGTCGATCCTGAGCGATGCGCAGACGCTGCACGTCCTCACCCTTGGGCAGAAACATTCGGCTGTCAGCGCCATCCGTGAGCATCCCGGGCGTTTCCGTGCCAGGGATGCGCCGCATCTCCTGCTCCTGGCGCTCGTTTTCCTTGACGAGGTCTTCGAGTTCCTGCGCACCGGCAAAAGGCGCTGCCAGAGCAGTCGCCACAACGGCCAGGCATGCGATCCTGCAGATCCTGTGTCTCACTTCAGTCGATCTCCGTACTGGCGCTCGTAATACGCCTTGTAATCGTCCCGGTCGCGGATCGCCCGCCACCAGTCCTGATGATCCACATACCACTGAATTGTGCGCTCCATGGCTTCGTCAACACCGACCAGCGGGGTCCAGCCCAGAGCCTTTATCTTGCTGGAGTCGAGGGCGTAGCGCAGGTCGTGACCGGAGCGATCCTCGACAAACTGGATCAGTGCTTCCGGCTTGCCGAGTTGTCGCAGAATGGCGTGCGCTACGTCAATGCCCGTGACATCGTTCTGGCCCCCCACATTGTAGACTTCACCGATTGTGCCTTTGTGCAGTACCAGGTCGATCGCCGAGCAGTGATCGTCGACGTAGAGATGGTCGCGCACCTGCAGGCCATCGCCGTACACGGGAAGGGGCTTGTCATCAATGGCGTTGGTCACGTAGAGCGGGACGCGTTTCTCCGGGTACTGATAGGGGCCGATATTGTTCGACGCCCGGGTCACCACGGTAGGGATTCCGTGACTCAGATGGAAGGCTCGAACCAGCAGTTCGGCACTTGCTTTTGTTGCCGCGTACGGGTTGCGTGGCTCCAGTGGGAAACTCTCATCCCAGTGCCCTTCGGCGATGCTGCCGTAGACTTCGTCCGTGCTGATATGGTGGAAGCGCTCGATGCCGTGGCGGCGGGCGGCGTCCAGCAGCACATACGTGCCGTTGACGTTGGTATGGAGAAAGTCGGCACTGCCGAGAATGCTGCGATCGACGTGGCTCTCTGCAGCAAAATTGATGATGCAGTCCGCTTCGGCCACCAGCGGCTCGACGGTGGCAACATCGGCGATGTCGCCGTGCACGAAGCGGTAGCGCTCGTCATCGGCGATGTCCGCCAGGTTGGCCGGGTTCCCCGCATAGGTCAGCTTGTCGAGGTTGATGACCCGGTAGTCGGGGTATTGGCGCAGAATGCGGTGGACAAAGTTGGCGCCGATAAAGCCACAACCGCCCGTGATCAACAGAGTTTTCGTCATCGGTTCCCTTCGGCTCAGCCCCTCGGCGTGAAACGCCCTGGCAGGATCCAGTCGGCGGCGGTTTCGACTGCGTCTCCCGGACTTCTGCGTGGTCTGCCTACACTGACATAGTCGAACCCCAGTTCAGCCATTTCCCGTGGATCGTAGACATTGCGACAGTCGAGCAGTCGCGGTGAGCCAAGGGCTGTCTGGATGCGGGGCAGGTCCATATTGCGGAATTCGTTCCACTCCGTCATGAGCACAAGAACATCGGCGCCCGCCGCCGCAGTGTACGGATCATCGAAGCAGAGCAGAGCGGGGAACAGTTGCCGGGCGTGGTCCATAGCGACCGGGTCATAGGCCCGGACCGTTGCCCCCTCCTGCAGCAGGATGTCGATCATCTCCATCGCCGGCGCCTCGCGCAGGTCGTCCGTATCCGGCTTGAAGGACAGGCCCAGAATACAGACGGTCTGCCCAGCAAAGCTGCCGATCAGGGCGCGCAGCTTCTCGACCATGCGCCGCCGCTGCTTCACGTTGCTTGCATCGATGGCCTGTACAACGGGGGCGTCGACACCGGCCCTGCGCGCTGTGGCCGCCAGGCCCTGCACGTCTTTCGGAAAGCAGCTGCCGCCATAGCCGGCGCCAGCATAGAGATTGCGTGGGCCGATCCGTAGATCCAGACCCATGCCGCGGGCCACGGCGGAAACGTCGGCGTCGAAAGCTTCGCAGATATTGGCGATCTCATTGATGAAGGAGATCTTCGCTGCGAGCATGGCATTGGAGGCGTACTTGATCATCTCGGCGCTCTGCACGTCAGTCAACACCATGGGCACGTCGCTCTGATACAACGGCCGATAGACATCGATCACAGCCTCGAGGGCACGCCGGCTCGAGGCACCGATGACGACACGGTCGGGGTGCATGAAGTCGTCGATGGCCGATCCTTCCCGCAGGAACTCGGGATTGGAGACGACATCGATATCGGCGTCCGGTCGCACTTCGGCGATGATGGCTCCCACCTCATCGCCGGTGCCGACAGGGACTGTCGACTTGTTGACGACGATCTTGTAGTCCTCCATGTACTGACCGATGGAACGGGCCGCAGCATGTACATAGGACATGTCCACCTCGCCCGTGGGCAGCGACGGCGTACCGACACAGATGAAGACGATTTCACAGGATTTGATGGCAAAGGCGATGTCCGTCGAGAACGAGAGACGACCGCGGTCGCGGTTGCGCCCCATCAGTTCCTCGAGCCCCGGCTCGTATATCGGCACCTCGCCGCCACGCAGTCGCTCGATGCGTGGCTCGTCGATATCGACGCAGACGACGGCGTTGCCGAAGTCGGCCAGGCAGGCGCCGGACACCAGACCGACATATCCGGTGCCCATAACACAGATTCGTTTCACGGGGTCAGGACTCCACGGAAGAGCACACGGACATCAGCTTGGCAGTACAAGCCGCAGAAAGTGGTGCGCCGGAATACGGAACCGGGTTGCCGCGCAACAGGTTATGCGATGCAGGACACAAGCTTTGTAGGGTAACGCGAGAGGCCGATTTCGTCAACGTTGGTCGGCAGTTGGGGCAGCGCCGCCTGGTGGCAGTCGGTGGCTTGCTAGGGGCCCAGATACCGACGCAGGTTTCGCTCCAATTGTTCCGCAAGATTCTCCAGCGAGAGACCCCGGAGACGGGCGAGTTTCTCGGCGACTTCGCGGACGCGCCGCGGATGCCCCGGAACGCCACCTACAGGGACGGGCGCATCACTCTCCAACAGCAGCAGATCGTCGGCGATTTCACCGGCGACGTCCGCTGCCTGGCTACTGCTGAGCACGCTCGGTCCCGCCGACACGAAGATGCCTTCGTCGTTGCAGATGCGGACGAGTTTGCTGGATTCAGTGAACCAGTGCATCTGGGCTGCCAGTCCGGTCTGGCGACGGAAGGAGATGGCATGTTCCAGTGTTTGCCGCAGACAGCGACGGGAGTGCAAATTGACCGGTTTGCGGTGTTGTGCGGCGATGTCGAAATGACATTCCAGCACGTGCACCTGTTCGGCCTGCTGCTCGGCGCTGGTGGCCCACTTGTGATCCAGACCCGTTTCGCCGATGACGGCAGCCTCCGGCGCGCGCTCCGCCAACAGCGCCAGATCCGCAGTCAGAGCGTCAAGACCGCGATCGGTGACGGTACATGGGTGGATGCCCAACCCCGGCAGCACACGGCCGGGAAAGCGTTGCCCCAGATCGAGGACGGCTCGCATCGAACCGCTCTCCTGAGAGACGGCAACAATGGTGGTGACACCGACGGCGGCCGCCTCCGCAACCGCGCCGCTCCCCAGTTGGTCCAGATGACAGTGGGTGTCGGCAAACTCGGCAGGCACGCCGACCCTAAACGGTCAGGCCCGTGGCTTCGTCGAAGCCCAGCATCAGATTGAGGCACTGTACGGCGTTGCCCGAGGCACCCTTGCCGAGATTGTCTTCGCGACCAATGAGTACGAGGCCGACCTGAGGGTCGCCAAAGACAAACAGATCCAGACGATTGGTCAGGGCAGCGCCATCGAGATCGAGGAACTGCCCGTCGCGCAGCAAACCGGTCGCGTCTGCGGGGGATACAGGCTGTACGAAGGGCTCCTCAGCATAACGCGTCTGCCAGACGTCGTACACTTGCTGCGCGGTTGTTCCCGGAGCGCTCCACGCCGCGAACGGCACGGGGGTACTCGTCAACATGCCGCAGTAGGCGTGGTCCACAGATGGCACGAACAACGGTGGCTTCAGGGTCCCACTGAACCGCTGCATTTCCGCCACATGTTTGTGGTTGCCACCGAGCCCGTACAGAGACAAGGGCCGCGGCGCGTCACCTTGTGGGCGGGGCGTGGCGGCCTGGTAGGCCTCTATCATCTTGCGACCCCCACCGGAGTATCCGGATGCGGCATTCACCGTGAGTTGCACGTCCGCCCGCAGCAGGCCCGCTTCAATCAACGGGCGCACGGCCAGAATGAAGCCCACCGGGTAACAACCGCAGTTGGCCACCCGATCGGCCGTGCGGATCGCCTGCCGCTGTTCGGGCGACAACTCGGGGATGCCGTATACCCAATCGGGTGCTACGCGGCGGGCCGTGCTGGTATCGATCACGCGGGTGCCACTCTCTGGCTCGATGAGATCTAGGGCCGCCGCCGCTGCGTCATCAGGGAGGCACAGGATCGCCAGGTCGACCTCGTTGAGCAGGCGTCGGCGTGTTTCCATGTCCTTGCGCATATCTTCAGCGATGAGCCGGACGTCAATGTCTGTGCGGGTGCCGAGCAGATCGCGGATGCGCAATCCGGTGGTCCCCTCCTGGCCGTCGATATAGATGCTGGGACGCTGGCTCACGGTTACCTTCACATCTTACAGGTTATGAATAAATATTCCAAACGGACGAATAAATAGTAATTCGTGAATTTCCCTTCGTCAACATCCTGGCTGCCTCGCAGCAATGCCGGTTGGATCTATCCGGACACGGTGGATGGAGCCGCCAGTGGCTGGACGTGCCTTGAGTTCTATGCCCGCCGCTACCGCCACTCCACTACGGAGCAGTGGCAGCAGCGACTGCAGGCCGGGCAGGTCTGTTGTGGCCAGCAGGTTGTCGGTCCGGATACACGCGTCACGGCGGGTGACAAATTGCACTACCAGCGGCCGCCGTGGACGGAGCCTGTTGCACCGCGATGGTTCGCCGTGTTGCACGAAGCCGATGGTCTGCTGGCGGTGGCCAAACCAGCCGGGTTGCAGGTGCTGCCCGGGGCGTTGTTTCTGCAGAATACCTTGCTCGATGTGGTGCGGGAAAAGCGTGGTCAGGACTGGGCGCCGGCCCACCGCCTGGGACGTGGTACGACGGGCATTGTCCTGTTCACGCGAACCGAGCAGGTGCGCAGGGGCGTCGCCGCCGCGTTCCGTGACGGCGGATTGTGCAAGAGATACCGGGCTCTGGTGCAGGGAGTGGAACTGCCGGATGGATTTACCGTCGATCAGCCGATTGGTCGGGTGCCGGATGTCGTTATGGGCAGTATCCACGCCGCCGTCACCGGCGGGCGGGCTTCACGATCCCTCGTGCGTGTCATCGAGCGCCGGTTGGCGAGCGATCAAGCCCTGGTTGAGGTGGAGATCCCCACAGGACGACCACACCAGATCCGCATTCATCTGGCTGCCGCCGGGCATCCACTGGTCGGCGAGCCGCTCTACGGCGTGGGTGGCGTCCGCCGAGTGGATGCGGCGGCAAAGGCGGCACGTCCCGGCGACATCGGCTACCATCTGCACGCCATGTCGGTGACCTGCACGCATCCGGTCACGGGTGCCACGGTGTCCGTCTACTGTCGACCCCCGTCGGCGTTACGCTCGGCGGGCCCGGTCTGAGCCAGTTCGATCTTCTTTGTTCGTGTCAGCGAATCCTCCAGCAACATGCGATTCGTCGCAATCAGGTCCGCAACGATCCCCGTGAGAAACATCTGAAAGCCCGCCAGCAGCAGTACTGCTGAGAGGATCACGGACTGGATGTGCAGATCGCCCTGCCCGGCGAACAGCAGGTAGTACAGGAAGCGCAGGCCCAGGCCGACGCCCACGGTGAACGTGACAATACCAAAGGCGGCGAAGATCTTCAGCGCCTTGTAGCGAGCGTACGTGCGCAAAGAGATGGAGCCTGACTTGAGAACAAACTCGCCGACATTGGAGAACAGCCGCGATTCACGGGCCTTGGGATTGGTGCGGATGGGCACGACGACGACACCCCAGCCATCCTGTCCCGCCTGCACCACATGTTCGGCGGTGTGGTCGAAATCGGTGAACATCGAAATCTTCAGGGCCGTCTCCCGCGTATAGGCGCGGAAACCGGAGGCGACATCGGGGATGTCGAGTCCACCAAGACGGGAGATGACGCGGCTGCCGAAGGTCTGCAGGGTGCGCTTGACGAAACTGAAGTGGCCGATTTCACCCGTGCGGCGGTCGCCGATGACGAGATCGGCACGGCCTGCAAGAATGGGTTTGACCAGTTCGCGGATGTCGCCCCCGAAGTACTGGTTGTCGCCATCGGTGTTGATGATGATGTCGGCACCAAGGCGCAGGGCATTGTCGAAGCCGGCCTTGAAGGCATGGCCGAGGCCGCGATTCTGTGGGAAGCGCACAATGTGGTCGGCGCCGCACTCCCGAGCCACCTCTGCGGTACGATCCGTGGAGCCATCATCGATGATGAGAATTTCGACGCGCTCGAGGCCCTCGATCTCGCGAGGGATGTCAGCGATGGTCGCCGGCAGTGTCTCTTCCTCGTTGAGACAGGGAATCTGAACAATCAGCTTCAACCCCAACTCTCCTGTCTGATCTGTGACTTGTCGAGCCCGATTTCGTGTAACAGGACCAACATGTTTTCGATGAATCGCGGTGTGGGTTCGACGCCCGTTTCCTTTGCCTGGCGGCGTTCCCATGGCAATACACCAGGACCACAACTGTAGACGAGGCAATTGGATGGGTCTGGCACGTAGCGCGCGATCAGGGCCGCATCCACACGACCACGCTGGCCCTGAGGCAATATGTCGACAGGATCCTCCCGCGTCAGGCAATGGACGATCTCGAGACGATCCGGATGGCACCGGGCCAGCTCCGCAAAGTCGTTGTAGTAGATGATGTCGGCCTTTGTCTTGCTGCTGTAAAGCAGCACGTGGCGCAGGCCATCATCGACATGCAGGCTGTGCTTGATCAGCGCGTAATTCGGCACGATGCCGGAGCCGGCACATACGTGCAGAATGTTGTCGGTGCGGTCGCGCACGTCATCGGGCAGGGTATAGGAGCCGGCAAACCCCCGGATGACGACACGTGTACCGGCAGCACAGTTGCGGGTCAGAGAGGGTGACAGCACAGGGGGGTACTTCGACTCCCCCGGCCAGTAGCGCTCTTCCTTGATCGTTACCAGGATGTGTGGCTCATGCGGCGCAGAACCCATCGAATAGGCTCGCGACTTTTCCCGGCTGCCTTTGATCTCTTCCAGATAAGCGATGGTCTGTTGCAGAAAGGCAAACTGGTGTGGATCGATGGTGATGAAGTGGCCCGCCCGATAGTCGCGGGCCTCGGCACCGATATCGAGGAACAACGACGCCGTGTCATGCGTCTCCTCACGAACTTGCGCGACAACGGCCTCGATCTCACGAACCTTACGGCGCGTGGTGTCCGGTGGGTTCACGATGGCCCCTGACTCCTGTTCCGCAGTTGGGCAGGGCTGTCACCCGGGATCATGCCGCAGATACGAGATCTGAATTCGAAGCAGCTGGAAGCGCTCATGGGATCCGGTTCGTCAGCAGGAGGTGAGCAACTGCAGGCAGCGATGGACCTCCAAGGTAAAAACATCATCACTGAGGGGCATGGCCAATTCATGGGCGAGGCGTCTGGTGTCGACGTCACCGCTCTGCAGAACGCGCCGAGCCAGCAGCAGTTGGAAGATCACGAGGTGCCCATCGAGCGCCGCGGAATCCAAACAACACACACCAACAACATCAGCGTCCAGCAGACTCATGCCACTGCCGTCAACGCTCGTAGTATACTGAACGGCGCGGCGCTCGGTCCAGTCCCAACCGAGCTTGGAAAGCTCCAGAAATGTCACTCGGCGATGGGCCTCGTCAACGACGATATTCGCCGGTTGATAATCGGTAACGCCGAGGCTGGGTTGGCGCGCTCCCAGTCTCTGCCACAGAGCTTCGATTGCGTCCACCAGGCCATTCGGGGGGGTATCACCACAGTGCCTGTGCCACAGGCGATGCAGGCCATCGATCGCCCCGGCAACGACGGGCGCCCAGGCAGCCGCAAGATCGTCCAGGGATGCGCCGGGGATGACACGCCTAGCACCGGCAAACTCCGCGTCTGCAAGACGGGCCTCGATGCAGGCCAGTTCACGCAAGGCTCGACCTGCCAGGTACTTGCGGGTTTCTGCATCAAACGTCCTGGCGAGCACGTCGGCAAAGGTCTGGCAGCCGACAAATTCCAGCAGGATCATCTGCGCACCCGGGTCGATGCCAAAAACGATCGGCACAGCGCCACCATGGGCTCGCAGGTAGCGCAAGGCATCGAATTCTACCTGCAGCAGATCATGGGGGGTACCGCGTGTGACGAGGCCGTAGAACTGGTGTTTGGCGACGATGCGCCCGCCGCCGACGAGATCAACGAACCAGACATCATCAGCCCATTCGCTGATGGTATGTATGGTCGGTGAGCCGGGGACCAGATCGGCTACCGTCGTCAGCAAGCGGGCCCGTACCTGCTGGTCCCACTGCGCATCCGTGAGCCCTGCAAGTTCAGCTGCGGGCGGTGTCACTCGTCGAAGAGGATGATCTGTGCCACGACCTTACCGGCCTGATTGTTGTGATCGGGGTGGTCGTTCATGGCGAGAAAAAGAGTGCCCGCCGTTGCAGCAATCAGATCATAACGGCTGCCGATCGCAAAGGCGGGACCTTTGTCGATGCGGGCGATCAACGCCCCGACATTGGTGCCAGGCAGCAGATAGCCGTCACCGGCTGCATGTCGGTAGATGCCGTCGGCACCACACCAGGCGATCTGGTCGCGCATATCCGGCGACCACGTCTCTTCGACGTCGAAGACGACACGCTGACCTTCCTTGATGACGATCAGGGTATCCTGCCAGGTCGTACTCGGGCGCACGGTGCGCAGAATTGTCAGTGCCATAGGTCGTACGGTAGGGATTTGTTAAGCGCTCGGCAATGGTGCACAGCTCAGTCGATTTCTGGTCCCAGTCGCAGGGAATGTGTCTTCATCAGACACCAGGTCTGCCCACCAGGTGCCAGCCGCAGTTCGTCGACCGCTTCGGGCGTGATCTTGGCGACGAGCTTGTGGCCGACATCGACGGTGACCAGCCGTGTGGCACCCGCCGCCGATATCGAGGTGATCGTACCACGCAGCGCGTTGCGAACGCTCAGGCCGACAGGGGGCTGTTGGGCCAGGATGATGTCGTCGGCACGAACGCCGATGAACAGTCGCGTACCCGCAGGTCGGTCACAGGGCGGGATGCGCAGCAACTGCTCACCACAGCGGGCGGCCCCTTCATTGCCATGGATCAGCTCCACGGGCAAGACGTTCTCAAATCCGTACTCGTCGAGCAGGGGCAGGACCTCTGGGTTGCGGGCGACATCGAAAAAATCTCCGTGCGCCAGGACCTCGCCCCGGCGCAGAACCAGGACCTGGCGGGTCAATTCCAGGATCTCGGCGACGGAATGACTCACGTAGAGGATGGGTATATCCAGATCCGAACGCACATGGCGCAGATACGGAATGATGCGGCTCTTCAACCCCTGATCCAGGGAGGCGAGGGGTTCGTCCATCAACAACATGCGTGGTGATGACAGCAGGGCCCGGCCAAGAGCGACACGTTGGCGTTCACCGCCGGACAGGTGCTGCGGCATGCGCCGCAACAGCGGCCCGATCTCGAGCAAGTCGACGATCTGCCCTGGTTCGAAGCGTCGTTCCGCCTTGGCGAGGCGCTCATAACCGAAGCGCAGATTGGCATCGACCGACAAGTGAGGAAACAGTAGATCATCCTGGAATACGAAGCCCAGACGCCGCGCTTCCGGCGGCTGGTTGGTAGCCTCGGTCGAGCAGTAGAGGACCCGACCGTCCAGCTCCACACGACCTGCATCCGGCCGCGTGAGACCGGCGACGAGATGCAACAGCGTCGTCTTGCCCGAGCCCGAAGTACCGAAGATCGCCGTCACCGACTCGTGGCAGACCACGTCGACGTTGAGGCAAAAATCCGACAGCTGCCGTTGCAGGCGCAGAGACAGCGTCACGATGCGTTGCCGAACCGGCGGGATCGCCTTGCGGCCCATTCGCTGCCGAGCAGCGCTGCCAGTGACAGGCCGATGGAGATCCACACCAGGCGCAGGGCGGCGACCTCACCCCCGGGTTGATTGAGATAGGTGTAGATCGCTGCTGGAATGGTTCGTGTCTGGCCGGCGATGTTGGCAACAAAAGTGATGGTTGCACCGAACTCGCCCAGGCTTCGGGCAAAGGCCAGCAGGGCGCCCACCCACAGGCCCGGGGCTGCCAGGCGCAGCGTCACCGTGAAAAAAACACGCCAGGGCCCGGCACCGAGGGTCCGGGCAACGCCCTCCAGGCGCGGATCGACGTCTTCGATGGCGAGCCGTACCGCGCGCAGCGACAGTGGGAATGCGACTACCGCCGACGCCAGCACGGCACCCTTCCAATCGAAGGCCAGGTTGACGCCGAGCGCTTCGAGCAGTGGTCCGAACCAGCCCCGTCGGCCAAACATGAGCAGCAACACGTAGCCCGTGACCACAGGCGGCAGCACAAGAGGCAGGTGGCAGAGGCCGTCGACGAGCAGCTTGCCGCGGAAATCACACCTGGCCAGCAACCAGCCCATGCCGATCGCCGGCGGCAGACTCAGCAGGACGCTGGAGAGGGCGACACGCAAGGACAGGGCCAGGACCTCCCATTCTGCAGGGCTGAGCATGATGCGCTACTCCGGCGCCGTCAGGGTGATGAATCCGTGACGGCGGAATACGGCACGCGCTGCCGGAGAACGGAGGGTGTCGAGGCGCCGACGTGAGGCGTCCGATATCCGTCCGGCAACAAGGGCCGCCGGGTAACGGATCGGTGCATGCAGACTGTCGGCGAAGGTGGCGACGAGCTCGATGCCGGGGGTCGAAATCACGTCGGTCGCGTAGGCAATGCCAGCGGCGCACTCGCCGCGCGCGACCCAGGCCACAGCCCCCCGGACATCGCTGGCCGGAGCCAACCGATCGATCAGCACGGACCACCAACCCAGGGCCTGCAGGGCCTGTTGGGCATACACACCAGCCGGCACATGATCAGGATCACCCACGGCCAGCCTGCCCGGGAAGGCACTGCCGATGTCGGTGCCGGCGTCGACTGCGAGCGCAAAACCCTCACCACGGGGAGCAACAATCACGAGGTGGTTGCCGAGAAGGTCGAGACGGGTCGTGCTGTCCACGTATCCGCGTGCCTGCAGATAGTCCATCCAGGCCGAGCTTGCCGACAGATACAGGTCAGCAGGCGCCCCGGCTTCGATCTGCCGTGCCAGTGCCG
>CALFPI010000340.1 GCA_937919035.1 uncultured Gemmatimonadaceae bacterium | reverse complement strand
AAAATGCTCGCAAAGCCGCCGGTGATAGGGCATGACGAGTTCCTCGTACATGGCGGGTGAGATCAGCGGCGCCCGGTTGTAGCCGAGGTCATCACTGAGCCAGGCGCCGTCGAAATCGAACCCCTCCGCCTTCATGCCTTCATACAGATCGATGATCAGTTGTGCGTGAGCGGCCATCATCTCCAGCGGCCACTCCGGCTCGTCGATCATGGCGGTGAGCATGGTCTCCAGGCCGATCTTGTGCCATGTGGGGTGGAAGGAGGCGTGGGCCGAAAAGGCAACAAAGCGACCCTTGTCGCGAGCCTGACGCCAGGTGGCAACGGCACCCGGCGGGATGCGTGACGCGTTGTAGGCCAGGCGATCTTTGTGCAGCCGCCAGTCGTCGCCGGAGCGGATGGTGAAATCCACCCAATGGGGCGTCCAGTCGTCCCCCTGGGCGATCTCCTTGCGCGTCGCCCCATCTGTGTCAACGTAGATCCGGTAGCGCGCCGTTTCCTCGAGCACACGCAGGGGGAACTGCATTGTGTAATCCCCACCGATGCGGGTGATTTCACAACCGAAGTGATCGGCAGGATCGACGTCGGCTGGCAGACCCTCCTGGCGCCAGCGCTGGATCGTGGACTTCCAGAACACATCCTGATACGGCACGCGATCGTGGTCACGTCCACTCAGGGCTCGGGCAACACGTTCTCGCGAATCCATCCTTGACTCTACGGTCTTTCGCTGCGGGATCAGTTCAGCGCGGGTGCCCGACGGGCATCGCGTACAGGGCAATCTCGCCCGGCTCAAGGCCTGCACCGCTGGCCATGGCATCATCGTCAAAGGCGGCAACCGTCGTTGTCACGAGGCCGAGGGCCGTCGCCTGCAGACAGATGTTCTGTCCAACGTGACCCGCTTCCATGTGCAGATAACGCAGGCCTCGTTCCCCATACCGCTCGGCCGTCGCCGCCGTTGCAGCACCGATGACGATGTCGACGGCGCCCTCCCCGAGACACTCCTGATGGCCGGTGGCAGCACGCAATGCGGCGCGCAGGTCGCCGGTGGCCAGAGTTTCAAGGTCGTGTGTCGCCGGGCGATAGCGATAGATCCCCGACGACAGGCCGTCCACCAGGCCCGCAACGACATACAGCCGCAACGGATGTACGCCCCCGGCAGAGGGGGCGGTGCGTCCGTCATAGTCACCGGTACGTCCCTGGCCAGCCCACAGCAACTGCGCCAGCTGGGCCAGGGTTACCGGGGTGTCGGCGAAGGTGCGGTGCGACCGGCGTTGTGCCAGTGTCTGCTCGAGAGATGTTCCGGCACGGATGACCGGCTTGGGTAGTACGACAAGACTCGAGGACATGACGTTCTCCTTCGTGGTGACGCGTACTAGAAATTGGCCTGCATGGACCACTGCAGACGCAGGTTGTCGGGCTTCGGATCATTTCCCGGCGTGACATTGGCATATCGCGTCGCCCAGCGGGACAACTCGACACCCAATGTCATTTCCGGAGTCAGCTTGTAGAAGGCGGTGGCAAAGGCGACCTGGTTGCGCACCCGGACATCGGGCCGGTCGAGTTCTGCCCTCGTCAGGTCTTTGTCATCAACGTCGTCCATACCTGCTCCCAGGCTCAGGCTCCATGGTGAATCGCCGATGCGGGTCTGCAGATTGGCCCACGCCCCCTGGCTGTGTACGCCATTCATCGTGTCGCTGTTGTAGATGGCCCCCGCATACGATCCCATATTCGAGCCTCGATACGCTTCGGCGAGGATCTTCCACCCCGCTACCGGAACGATGGAAACATCGGTGTTTACCGACCAGTTTGAGTAGTCGACGCCCTTCGCCGGGCAGTTGCAGCGGCCGTAGTGCCCGGATACACCGACGGTGAGGTTTTTCTCCCCATCGATGGCTGTGAGGGCGCAGCGAGCCTGCACCGCGGGCACAGCCGACGCGTCACCATCGAGGATCGTATCACCATCGAGGTCACCGGTGATATTGCGCGCCAGTGACACCCCAAGCCAAGTGCGCTGCGTCACATGGGTCAACTTCACCTGCGGCCGCCGGTAGCCGACATTGCCCGCGCCCCAGGCGACGCTGTAGTTGACGGTGCCGGGAACGAGGGGAGAGATGACATCCGACGTCTGTCCCGTCTCAAGGGTGAAGGAACCGAGAGGCACGCTGGCGACTGCGTAGCGCAACTGTACGGTGTTCTTGTTTTCGGGACTGGTGCCATAAAAGTCGAACTCAAGGCGCCCCTTCATGGTGCCTCGGGCGATGCGGGCCCCGATGCGTGTCTGTCGCCCCGTGATGTTGAGCGTCGACGTGGCGTCACCGCGAGCGTGG
>CALFPI010000339.1 GCA_937919035.1 uncultured Gemmatimonadaceae bacterium | reverse complement strand
CAATCTCCAGTGAAACAACCACTTACACCAAAACCTCTGCTGGAACTTCGGTCTAGCCAACGTTCAGGTGCCCGTGCCAAAGTTGTCAACGAAGGCAAAGAAATCGTCAAAGTCGATCGCGCCGTTGCCGTCCAGATCGAAGCGGGCATCGCTGCCACCGAAGTAGTCGACAAACATGAAGAAATCGTCGAAGTCAACCGCGCCATTGCCGTCGAAGTCCCCTGGCAGCAAGGGCACAGTTCCCTCGATGGTGGCCGCGACGATACCACGCCGAGCCGAGTAGGTGTTCGCGTAGTCAAATTCTCCGCCAACCACACTCAACTGGACGTCTGCAATGACCAGATCAGCACTACCCCTGAAGCCAGGCTTCACCACGATGGTTAAGGTGCCGAGGGCGCCACTCGGGGCCATGTTCTGCGTGTCGAAGCCCAGAACCCGACCACCGACACCGACCTTTCCCAGCCTTGTCTCATCGATCAGGACCGAGAGCTCAGGGATGAGCTCCGAAGCCTGGAAACTGCCGCTGACATAGCCCAGTTGGTTGCCGTCGAACTGAAGGGTCGCCCCCCACCCGTTGATGTCGAAGGTGTCCGCGTACACGAGTTGCAGTTTCACCGTATCGCCACGGGCGACACCCTGAAAGAGGCGGACCTGCTGGTCTCCTTCGGCCAGGTCGAAGTCGATACGTACCGTGTCTTCAGACAACTCCAGTATCGCCGCACCGGCAGGGATGAAGAGGGCGAATAGCATCAGCCATTTTCCCATTACGGCACCACCTCTCTGGTGAGTCCGAGCAAAGCTGCCAGCACCGACTCTACAACGCCCGCGTGAAAGCCGGTGCGGATGGCGGCGTCAGGCCATGGGCAGTCGGTTGATTTGCCATGACACACGGCTCCGATGTGACAGCTGGCGATTGGCGCTCCGGTACTTTCCAACTGGAGCAATAGGCCAAATCGCCTGCCGTCGGCCAATGCCTTGGTGGCCCCGATGGGACCCGTTGGGCCAAGAGGGCGTGTGGGTTCGATTCCCGCCCTCCGTTACCCTGTAAACCAAGGGATCGGGCCGCAGAGCCCGATCCCTCACGTTTTCTATTGCAGTACGAGCCGAGCCTTGATTGGCTGGACAGGACGATTGTTCGGGTGATGAAGGACGTGTGTGAAGGCTGCCAGTTGCTCGGTCGAGGCTGATACGGGCGTCTTCATGACCAACCAACGGACCCCCTCCGAGCAGGGCGGTGTCGTCAGAGAGCCGCTGAACCGGTAGTAGTCACGGCTCTCAGGCAGAAGTCCCTCGACATCGGCGGGGGAGGCCAAAGCTCTGCTGACACCTGCGGTTTCTGGCAGCTGAGACCAGGCTCCAGCCAAAGCCATGTTCTGCTCTGCTTCGGTGAACATGATGGCAACGACCGCAAGATTGCCATCCTTGTCTGCATGTACCAGATGCGCCTCCATCGGATACGACTTTCCATCGATCCGATTCTCACTGGGTGCATGAAAGTGGTACTGCTTGAGATTAAAGTGGATTCCGTCCACGAGAATACTGTTACCGTGAGGAACATTCACCTGAATGGTGTGACCATTGTTCAGGATTTCGTTTCCCCCCACTTGAAAGGAGAACTCAACGGCAGGCAGATCCGCCTCGGTAAAACCCGTCAGATTGATGGGTGACTGATTGTCACCACCGCAGGCGCCATAGTCCGGACTCAGGCTGGCCCACTTGTCCGGGCCCGTATCGCCTGCGTAGCTCCAATGTGCTGAGCTGCCAGCCCAAGCGGTACAACAGGCACCAAGAATAAGTCCTGCGAGGACTCTCCCCTTCATGATAACCTCCCCAATTTCTGTTCCGTTTTGTGTAACATCTCCATTAGTCTTCGTCCTTCCGATCTGACCCGCGATGGCTCACCCCGGCTCTGCTGCGACAGATGTTTCGAACCGATGGAGAGCACACCCGGAATGGTCTCCGCCGCCAGCAGTTCGACGGGCACTTCGACGGGCACTTCGACGGGCCCCTGGCCTACCGCCCACGGCCACAGGCCGCCGATGGGCTGCACTCGTATACGGCCGTCGGGGAGCAATGCTCTTGCCGATCAGGGCGATCTTCGTGTGCGGCAAGGGTGATTTCGTGATCACGCTGTTGGGTCAGCGGGACTTTGGGGCACACTCGAGGCGTAGGTCAATGCTTTTGGCATTGAACCGATAACGTCCGAATTGTAACGCCGATGATCAAGTGCGGCGAAATTCGGTTCAGAGACGGACGGGATGAACGATCGCACCTGTCTGCAAGGGCAGATCTAACTTGCCTTGGTGCAAACGCCCGGCACCAGGATCCGCACTGCGCCGGGCACGACATGCACGTCGAAGGTCGCAGCCGCTACCGCCTCCCCATCGACCTGCACGGGCCATGGACTCGAGATGGTCACACGCCGCAGTTTCGACCAGTCTGGCGTCGGGTCGATGGGAGACACGGTCCGCAGGGCGGCCGACCCCAGATAGGCCGCATAACGTATGCGACTGCGGTGGACGCGGAGATCGGCCAGACCATCCGTGATGTCCGCCCGCGGATGGGGTGTGACGCCGAATCCGTAACAGGGGGCATTGTAAATGCCGACGTTGCAGATACGATCCTGCGGCGACACGAACCGTTCGCCGTCGGCTTCCACCGTCAGCCCTGACACACGCCGCAGGCCCCGAGCCCCACCCACCAGTGCCCCCAGCAGGCGGGAACGCTGGCGCCAGTTGCTGAAGTCCTGCATCGCCAGCGACTCCCCACCGGCACTGATGCTCAACAGAGAAACTGGCGCCTGCGGATGGGTCGTCGTCATCAGATCGATGCCACGGGGCGCGCCATGGGTCAGCGCTTTGATCGCACACCCGGGACGGGCCATTCCCAACGAGTGCGCGACACCATTGCCCGTACCCATGGGCAGCAGGCCCAGCGGCATCTCTGCCCGGCCCACTTGGCGCAGGATGCGGACAACGGAGGCGAGGGTCCCGTCCCCACCAACGGCGACAGGAATCATGTCCTGCGTCAGTTTCGACAGGCCCCGCCGAATTCCCAAGTCATCAACGAAGGGCACCATCGATGTCGGCAACTGCCTCATGGGAGCGGCTGCCAGATGCCGCTGCAGCAGGCCGACGGCATTGCCCCCACGGGCACGTTCGTTGACGAGAAAGAGGAAGGATCGCACAGATGGTGGGGCGGGGAACCGCTACAGGCTCTCAGCCGCCTTCTCGACCTGCTTGTCGAGATCCTCAGAATACTTGTCGCAGAAGTGCCAGTAGCCGTCGTGGATCTTCTTCCCGGTCATGCCATTGCCCAGCTCGAAGGTGGCTCTGACCCAGAGGACGTCCTCGACCCCTGGCTTCCACTCGGCTTCGGTTTGCGTCGCCTCCTTCGCCTGGTGCCCTGCAACCCATTTCTGCACCTTCCCGAGAAAGGCGGCACGCCCGGCATCCGTGGCTTCCTCCGGGACCGAGAAGTTGCAGGTGACGACGACACGGTCACCATAGTTGAGGACTTCGAAGTAGCGGTCCAGGTATGTGAAGACCCAGAATCCCTCCTTCGCATCGTCATGGTCCTGCTCGAGTTCCGACAGGTCGTCTTCCAGAACCATCAGCAACTCCGGGCCGCTGATATGGGTCAGGTCCCCCTCGCCGATCTCCGCTGCAAGTTTGCCGCTGAAGTCCCCGACCTTCTCCCAGATGTTGACGCTGTAGTCTGCACCACGACGGAGTCGCCGTAGTTGTAGAGGTCCATTGACCGGTCCCGGAAGGAGAAATCCCAGGCGCCCTCGGTTACACCTGCCACCTCCACCTCATACTCGTCCCACTCGTCGTCTTCGGTGATGATCGGGATGTCCCGCCGGTCCAGGTGGCTGATCCTTCCTTTCAGCTCCTTCTGACGCTGTTCGTAGATTTTCTCACTGGCGTCGTGGCAGGCGGCGATCAGCCCGCTGGAGGTCCGCCAGGCGTTCTTGAGGCCTTCGGAGATGTCGCCGCCGCTGACGCCGTCGCTGAAGTCGTAGGTGTATTTCAGGTAGAGGCGGTCGTCCTCGATGCCGGCCTGCAGGTCCATGCCTTTCTCCATCGCCTCCTTTTTCCACCTCGCGAGCGACTTCTGTATGCTCTCGTTGTCGAATGTCTCCTGCGCCCAGAGCAGTGGTACCGGTTGCGTCAGGAACAGGAACTCGAGGTGGCTGCCGTAAGAACGGATGAGACCCGGGTAGGTCAGCGTGCGGACCTTGGGGCCTTCCCGCCAGGCTCCGATGATCATCACCTTCCACTGGTCGGTACCGACATCTTCGACGGACTCGACGGTCTGCACATAGCCCTCTGCGGAGTTCACACCCGTCGACTTCACCGTGTTGCGAGCGTAGTCCACAAACTTGGCCATTTCGGCATGGGTGTAGGAGTTCTTGTCCTTCGCCGCCGGCGGGCCGCTGAGGATCAGCACCGTGAGTCCGATGAGGGTCATCCAGGTCTGTTGCTGTCGCACGCCTTCACCTGTCCGTCGTGGGTGGTTTTGCGGGGACGCCACGCGCTCCAGGATCTGCCTGGGCTGGGTGTCCGGTCGGCTGCCTGGGTGCGATTCGACTGCCCATTCAGCGGGACAAACAAACGTTCTTTCTGATGGGCGTCGTCAAGGTCATGTTCACACCTCTGGCAGATGCATCCCCCACTGCCCATGTTTCTGTGGACCCCATCGAAAGCTGCCACCATGACCACCCTGCCCGACGTCCGTATCAAAGCCGTCCACCGCGTCGTCGACGACGGCCAGCACAATGCCTTCACAGACCTGGTGTCGTTCCGGGGACGGTTCTACCTGACCTTCCGCAGCTGTCCGGACGGACACATGATATTTCCCACCTCGACGATCCGCGTCCTGGTCAGCGATGACGGCGTCACCGGCTGGCAGCAGGTGTTCACCTTCGCCGTCCCCGAGCGCGATGTACGCGATCCCCATTTCCTGATCTTCGCCAACCAGCTCTTCGTCTATTCCGGCACGTGGCTGTGTGACCCGGAGGGCGGCACCCATTACGACATGAACGACCACCTGGGCTATGGCGCCGCCACAACCGATGGTGTGCACTGGGACGGTCCGCGTCTGCTGGAGGGCACCTACGGGCATTACATCTGGCGCGCTGCCGCCCACGGTGATCGCGCCTATCTGTGCGGCCGGCGGCGGCGCGGCTTTGCCCCCGGGCCGGCAGAGAGCCGGCCCGAACTGATCCAGTCCGCCCTGCTGACCAGCGACGACGGCTGGGTGTGGTGCATGGCGGGGCTCTTTGCCGATGGCCACGGCGACGAGACAGCCTTCCTCTTCGAGGCCGATGGCAGCCTGCTGGCCCTGGTGCGTGGCGCCGAGCCAGTGCCGGCGCGACTCAGCCGATTGCACCCACCTTACACGGCCTGTACGCAGGTGGATCTCGACGGCAATGTCGGTGGCCCCCTGCTGGCGCGCTGGGGCAATCATCTGCTGGTAGCGGGCCGCAAATCCCTGCCCGGGAGCCAGCCGGTAACAGCTCTCTACTGGCTGAGTGAGGACCGTCTGCACGAGATCGCCAAATTGCCCAGCGGCGGCGATACATCCTACCCGGGCTTCGTCGATCGGGGCGACGGCGGCGGCCTGCTGTCCTACTACTCCAGCCACGAGGGCAGCGGCGGCGGCACG
>CALFPI010000338.1 GCA_937919035.1 uncultured Gemmatimonadaceae bacterium | reverse complement strand
GCAGGCGGATCGTCACCGGCAGGCCGTTCATGGCCTTGAAATCCCTTCAAAGTCCCGGCGTTGCATGGGCTTCAGCTTGGCCAGCGCCTTGCGTCGACCCGCTTCGTCGTCGGCAAGAATCATCTCGCGGACAGCATTGATCCGGTCGCCTTCAAAGAACATGTGTTCCGTGCGGCAGAGGCCGATCCCTTCGGCGCCGAATTTGCGTGCCACCTCAGCATCGTGTGGCGTGTCGGCGTTGGTGCGCACCTTCAGGCGACGCTCACGGTCCGCCCACTTCATGAGCTCTGCAAAGTCCTTGGACAGAGCCGTATCCTTTGTCGGCACCTGGCCAAGCATGACTTCGCCGGAGGAACCATCAATGGAGATCCAGTCGCCTTTCTTCACCGTCTTCTTGCCGGCAGTGAACTGGTCTTTGGCGTAATCGATCAGCAGAGCGCCGCAACCGGCTACACAGCACTTGCCCATGCCACGGGCGACGACGGCCGCATGCGACGTCATGCCGCCGCGAGCCGTGAGGATGCCCTGAGCCGCATGCATGCCGCCAATGTCTTCAGGGGATGTTTCCAGGCGGACGAGGATGGTCTTCTCACCTTTGGCGGCTCTTTCTTCGGCCTCCTCGGCGTTGAACACGACCTGCCCCGTTGCAGCACCGGGGGAGGCGGGCAGACCCGAGGCGATGACCTCGCGGTGCGCTGCCGGGTCAAAGGAGGGGTGCAGCAGTTGATCGAGATCGGCGGGCTTGACGCGCATCAGCGCTTCCTTCTGCCCGATCAGCCGCTCGCGAGCCATGTCCACGGCGATCTTGACCGCCGCCGCCGCAGTACGCTTGCCACTCCGGGTCTGCAGCATCCACAGGTGACCGTTCTGGATGGTAAACTCCAGGTCCTGCATATCCTTGTAGTGCTTTTCGAGTTTGGCGCAGACCGCCTCGAACTCCTTGTAGGCCTTCGGCATCAACTTCTTGAGCTTGAGCACCGGTTCGGGGGTGCGAATGCCGGCAACAACATCCTCGCCCTGGGCGTTGATGAGGAACTCACCGTACAGCTTGTTCTCGCCCGTCGAGGGATTTCGTGTGAAAGCCACGCCGGTTGCACAGTTGTCGCCCATGTTGCCGTAGACCATGGACTGGACGTTGACCGCCGTACCCCAACTGTGGGGGATGCCCTCAAGTTCACGGTAGCGGATCGCCCGGGCGCCCTGCCAGGACCCGAAGACAGCGCCAACGGACCCCCACAGCTGCTCTTCCGGGCTCTCCGGGAAGTCGCGCTTGAGGCGCTTTTTGATGACCGCCTTGAATTCGGCGACCAACTCCTTCAGATCATCGGCCGTGAGTTGATTGTCCAACTCAACGCCACGTTTCTTCTTCTTCTTTTCCAGCAGGACTTCAAATGGATCGTGTTCCTTGCCCTCCGGGCGCAGGCCCATGACAACATCGCCGTACATCTGCACGAAACGGCGGTACACATCATAGGTGAAGCGGGCGTCCCCTGTCTTCTTGATCAGGCCCTCGGCAATCTCATCATTCAACCCCAGATTCAGCACCGTTTCCATCATGCCCGGCATGGATACCCGGGCACCGGAGCGTACCGACAGCAGCAGCGGGTTTTTCGGGTCGCCAAAGGTGGCACCCATCTTCTTTTCGACAGCGCGGAGGGCCTCGCGTACCTGTTTGGTCAGGATGGCTGGATATGTGCGACCATGCTCGTAGTAGTACGAGCACACCTCGGTGCTGATCGTGAACCCCGCTGGTACCGGCAGTTTCAGGCGCGACATCTCGGCCAGATTGGCACCCTTGCCACCGAGCAACTCACGATAGCTGGTGTCGCCTTCTGTACGCGCTGTGCCAAATTGGTAGATAAATTTCTTGGAGGAAGCCTTGGTAGCCATGGGTCGATTTATCACAAGGTTGGGGTCGGAAGGAAGAACTCCCGTACACACGGTGACAGGACGTCCAGAGCGAGAAAAAATCGATAAACAGGGACATCTGCGGCGATTCGGCAGGTCCCGGATAAGGAGCCAAATATACCCACTGCCAGAGGGGGCTGCAAGATGATCGCCGCCGCCGTGAATCACCCTCGCATGCCCCTCAATTCGCCATGAGATAAGCTAACCTCGGACGGTCCCATGCGCCCGCTGCAAGGGATTCGACTGGGACCCCGTGCCTTTGCTTATATATAGCAGTGTATGTGGTCGATTGGAGTCCCACCGTAGGTCTCCGACTCTGAAAGAGGAAGGCAACGCATGATCCGGACTGCACGAAATCTGCTCGGGTTGCTGCTGATTGGGGCAACGACAACGGGCGCCGCCGAGTTGAGGGGAAGTATTACCGATGGGAATGGGCAGGCGCTAGCGGGGGTGAATATTGTCGTCATCGACGCTGACTCCAACCCCGCAGCGGGTGCTGTCTCCGGAGTCGACGGAGAATATGTTGTGACCGGCCTGCCAGTTGGCAGCTACGCCGTCCGTGTCACCCATATCGGCTACCGCACGATCACTCGCAGCGACGTACCGGTAACAGCTGCAGGCGAACGCGTTGATATCTCGCTGGAGTCCGCCGTCATCGGCCTTCAGCAGAGCGTCATCAGTGCTTCGCGCCGTCGGGAGAAGGCTCTCGACGCTCCCGCGTCGATTTCTGTCGTCGAGGCAGAGGACATTGCCGATCAGGCGGCGCTCAGCGTCTCTGAGTACGTCCGCAATCAGCCTGGTATCGACATTGCCAAGACGGGCCTCGTGCAGAGCAACGTTGTGACTCGTGGCTTCAACAACATCTTCTCGGGGGCGATGCTTACACTGACCGACAATCGCATCGCCAGTGTGCCATCGCTACGCCTCAACGCCTACAACTTCATTCCTGTGACGAACGCGGATATCGATCGCATCGAGGTCGTTCTGGGGCCCGGCGCCGCCCTCTACGGGCCCAACAGCGCCAATGGTGTGATGCATATCATCACCCGCTCGCCGCTGAAGTCCGCAGGTACGTCGGTGCAAGTTGGTCTGGGAGAACGCAGCCTGCGCAAAGGCACTCTGCGTCATGCCGGAGTGATCACACCGCAGCTGGGTTACAAAATTTCGGCCCAGTACTACACCGGACAGGACTGGAAGGGGTATGACCGCGAAGAAGGCCGATTCGCGGCGACCGATGCCTCCCGTGGCTACCCGGCGACCGGCTTTGAGGTCAACAGTGGCAGAGACTCGACGTTCTCCTCCATTCGGGATTTTGACATCAAACGCACGAGCGTCGAGGCGCGGGTCGATTATCAGCCGACAGACAAGCTCACGGGGATCCTTGCCTACGGCTACAACAAGGCTGATTTCATTGAGCTCACCGGTCTGGGAGCGGGCCAGGGTCAGGACTGGTCCTACAACTATTTTCAGGCCCGCGTCGTCTATCAGGACTGGTTCGCGCAGTACTACCGCAACTGGAGCGACGCGGGAAAAACCTTTCTGCTGCGTTCCGGCGATGACATCATCGACAAGTCCACCTTTGAGGTCTTCCAGGTGCAGCACTCCGCCTTCCTCGGCAGTCGGCAGCGGTTCACGTATGGTTTTGATGCTCTGCTGACGCGCCCCGACACGGAAGGCACAATCACAGGCAACAACGAGGAGGACGACGACATCAACGAGTACGGCGCCTACTTGCAGAGTGAGACGGGCCTGCGTGATGATCTCGATTTCGTCCTGGCCCTGCGCTACGACGATCACAACAGGCTTGCCGATGCAGAAGTCTCGCCGCGGGCAGCCCTGGTCTATAAGGCGAGTGACAGACAGACCGTGCGCGCCACCTACAACCGGGCCTTCTCCACGCCGACAACGAACAATCTGTATCTGGACCTGGTGAGTTCTCGTGACGCCTTCGGCCTGGGGGCTTTCGCTCCCATTCTGGGTTTTGCGCCAACCATCGATGTGCGGGCTCAGGGCACCTACCGCAGTGGCTTCGATGAGGGCTTCACCTTCCGGCGCACCCCTTCAGGGGACCCCATGTACCGATCCCCCTTTGCGCCGGTTCTGGCGGCGCAGCTGGCAGCGCTGGGACTGTCAGCGGGAACCCCCGGTTATTCCTTTGACGCCGATGGTTACGTCGCCCTGCACGATCCGGTGGCGACCAACGTGCAATGGAACATCGGTCGCGGCGCCGTGCTGGCGCGGTTTGCCCCGGCACTGGCGACACTGGTCCCCGGCCTGATTGCTCAGCAACTCGTGGCTCAAGGCGTTGACGCAGCCACGGCGCAGACTGTGGGGCAGGCGCAGGCGGCCCAGGTCCTGGCGGCACTGCCATCCCTGGTGCCGACGCAGCTGTCAGGGCTGCGCAACAGCATGGCCAATCTCAATCCGCAGACGCGGGGTTTTGATCTGGTGACCGACGCCTACGATGTGCCGCGCGCCAAATCGACGATCACGCAGACCCTGGAGCTTGGCTACAAGGGGATCATCGGTGGCAATCTCGTCATCGCTGCGGATTTCTATCGCTCGGATGTGGAGGACTTTGTTGGCCCGCTGCGGGTGGAAACGCCAAACGTCTTCCTTGACCCTCAGGTTCTCGGTGCCAGGTTGGGGGAGGCCTTTGGTGCGGCTCTCGCCGACCCGGCCCATGCCGAAGTTGCAGCCGTTCTCGGAGCTCTCGATCAGCTGGCTCTGCCGGGTGTGAGCCAGGGCAACAACAACGGCACCGCTGCCGACGAACTGGCGACGATCTTCGCCGCCGGTGCGGCACAGATTCCCTATGGCACGGTGTCGCCCGAGCAGGCCTATGACCCGACGGCGGTGCTGCTGACGTACCGCAACTTCGGTGATGTCACACTGTACGGTGTCGATCTGTCGGTGGGCTACTATCCGACGGACAATCTGAATCTCAGTGCCAGTTACTCGCTGGTGAACGACGATCTGTTCGTCTTTCCCAATTTTGCCGGCAGTTCAGACACGGTAAATGTTGCCCTCAATGCACCGAAGCAGAAGTTCAAGCTCGGTGTTGACTTCGACATGCCTGCGTATGACGTGCGGCTCGGTGTGCAGCTACGCTACAACAGTGGCTTCCCACAGGATTCGGGCGTCTATGCGGGCGACGTCGATGCCTACAGCCTGGTGGATTTCAGTGCGCGCTACGACCTGCCCTTTGATGAGCGGTTGCATCTGCTGGCCAATGTCGACAACGTTCTCGACAAACGGTATCAGGCCTTCGTTGGGGCGCCCGAAGTCGGTCGCCTGACCTATCTGCAACTGGGTCTGGACTTCTGAAGCAATCCTGTCGCCGGAACTGCTGGCGACAGGATCGTTTCTGTCGAGTTTCGCTGCGCGAAATGTCGTCATGGTGATGCGGCCGTAGCACGCCGGATCGCATAAAGAACAAGGGGGAAGTCGCTGTGCTGGCGGCTTCCCCCTTTCGTTTTTCGCTGCGTTGGCAGCGTCGATCTGCCGTTGGCTCAGGTGATTTCGGTACCTCTTGCCATGACCACTTTTCCTGTGCGTACCATCTCCCGCAGATCGAACTTCCCCAGCATCTTTTCGAGGGCGTCCATCTTTTCTGACGGGCCCGTTGCCTCGACTGTGACGGTTTCGTCCGAGATGTCGATCGTTTTGCCACGGAAGACATTGGTGATCTGCAGGATCTCGGTGCGCTGGGCGACGTTGCAGGAGACTTTGAACAACGCCAGCTCGCGTGTGACCGCATTG
>CALFPI010000337.1 GCA_937919035.1 uncultured Gemmatimonadaceae bacterium | reverse complement strand
GGACCTGCCCATCATCCTGCAGACACGTACCGGATCCGACGACGAACCGCGGCTCTTTTTCGTCGATGTAGGTCCGATCCGCCGACAGGTGACACGCGCCGTGTGGGAGAACATTGAGGGGATCGAGGGTGCCGGCATGCCGGGACCGGTGATACCAAGCCCGACATGGAGTTCATGGCAGACCGTCCTCGGTGGTTCGGTGCTGTCCCCGGGGCCGAACCGGTTCATCCAGTTCCGTTTGCAGTTGCTCAATCCGGGCACCAGCGTGGGCGAGTTGGTATTCGAATACGCAACCCGACCGATTGCTGACAAGCTGGTGGCGGAGATCGACCCGCGGGAGGCTGAAGCAGGGGAGGAAGCGGCTTTCCGGCTTGCCCTCGAGATGCGCGCCGTGCGCGAGGACTACCGCACGGATACGGGCTTCCGATTCTTCGACGTAACCACAGCTGCTGAGATCACTGGCGTCGATTCCGTGCTTGTCGATGACGTGCCTGTCATCTTTACCCAGCAGGTGACCGATACGGGTTTCCACCTCGACCTGTGGCGCCGCGTGGTGCTCGATGGCAGCTTCGTACAGGTGTATTTCCGTGGGCGCGTGTTCACCGACGCCAGTCGTTTTGATGTGCGCCTCACAGATCGACGCTTCAGTCCGGATGGGTCGTTTGAAGAGGTCAGTCAGTTCGCCATCGAGGGGGACGCGGATCCCCTGACCATCGGTGGCGAACTGGAAGTGCGCTTGACCGAGGGCCAGAACACGCCTGTCATTGGCGACGCGGTTCCGGTGACCATGGTCATGACGCCGAATGGCGACGGCGTCAACGACGTTTTCACGCTGCCTTTCACGCTCTTCAAATTGACCCGTGAGGCGCCCGTCTTCGTCGAGATCTTCTCTCTGGCTGGTGCCCCCGTGCGGCGTGGTTTTTCCCAATCCTCCAGCGGCCGCCACGTGCGTGTCTGGGATGGCACGCGGGCTTCAGGAGCGCGTGTGGAGCCCGGGGTCTACCTCTACCGCGTACGGGTCGAAGCGGATGCCGGCGAGGTCGCTCGGGTTGGCATCGTTTCGGTCGTGTATTGAGGTCGTCAGCCAGCGGGCGGTTTCACCGCCCGTAGTCATCGACTGCCTGGCGCATGGCCTGATAGCAGTCCAGCTGGGTCCCCGGCTGTAACACGTTGCTCGTGGTGATCACCAGACCGCCCCCCGGTCCGGCGTGTTCAATGGCGTAGCGTACCTGCTCGCGGGCACGCTCCTGGGGACCGTTGATCAGAGTCTCACAATCGACGCCGCCGAAGAGACACAAGCGGCCGTGATACTGTTGCTTGAGGCGCTTGAAGTCCATGCCGATCGCCGGTTGGATGCCGTGCCAGCCGTCGATGCCGATGTCGACGAAGTCGTCGAGGATCTCCCAGGTGCTGCCGTCGGTATGTTTGATGAAGTAGCCGCCGAGGTCATGAATCAGCTCGCACTGGCGGCGCAGGCCTGGCAGGATGAACTCCCGGAAACGCGCCGCTCCCATCACCGGTCCGCGGTTGTCGCTGTAGTCGTCGGTGGTCATCACCGCATCGGCCCCGGCACCGAGCATGGCCTCAATCCACACCAGCGAGCGGCTCACATAGGCGTCAATGGCACGGTGGACAAAGGCCGGGTCGGTGATCATACGCACCAGAAACTCCTCCATGCCCACCGTGTCCTCCCATGGGAAGGTGCCATCCACGGGGCTGCGGGCGATGATGAAGTGGCTGTCTCCGAGAGCATCAACGACGTGACGCAACGCCTCCAGTTGGGTCGGGTCGATTTCGTAGGGTGCTGCCGGATCGGGCAGTTCGAAGATGGTCATGTCCGGTGTCGACGAGCGTACGGCAAGACTGCCCACGTCCGGATTGACGGTCACCTCGCGGCCCGTGGCGTCGACCCAGGAGTTCGGGCCCGTCATCTTCGGTCTTGGGTGAGCACCCGCCGGTGGCACGGCCGGCACACGCACGTAATCCCAGCGCAACGCCCGGGCCATCTCGACGTGGGTCGTGCCATAATCTGCAACCAGGGCATCTCGCTGACCGGACCACAGCGCCTCAAATTCACGCCAGCCGGAACTGTACAGTGTCGGATGTCCGATCACTTGCTCGACGATGCTACCGTCCACCTGGTTCTCGCCCGTAGGGACACGATCCGGCTGCTGGTGCGTCAAGGCGGCGATAACACGCTCTTTTGAGTTCACGGCGATCTCCCAGGCGCGGGACCGGTAGTGCCGACCCCGACCACGCGCAGGTTAGGAACGAGGCGCTACAGGTCGCGCCACTCTGTGCAGACCACGGGGATTCCCTTCTTGAGGTGCCCGAAGCAGCCCTCGTTGCAGCGCTCACAATGGATGATCTCCTCGAAGCGGCCCTCGCGCACTTTGCGGGGCCACTCCGGATCGGCGATCAGGCCCCGACCGACGGCGATGAGATCGGCCCGTCCTTCGTGCAGGACTTCGACGGCCCGGTCGACTTCGTCCATGTGGTTGACGGCGATGACGGGTACGCCGATTCCGGTGAAGGGCGCGGCACGATCGCCCGGTTGCTTATCACTGGCGGGAGATATGTCGAGGATGTCCACACCGGCTTGAACGAGGTGCTCAAGGAAGATTCGACTGTCTTCGATACCATAACCGTTGCCGATCGGGGTGTGGCGGTAGAGCAGCAGAAGGCCCTTATCGCGCAGCGGCCGCAGGACCTGCACGATCTGCAGAGCGAAGCGTTCCCGGTTGACCTGAGGGCCGCCATACAGGTCGGTGCGCTCGTTCTGACCTGGAGAAAAGAACTGGTTGAGGAGATAGCCGTGGGCCCCGTGGGGCTCGACGCCGTCGAAGCCGGCTGCGACGCAAATGGCGGCGGCTCGCTGGTATTCGTCGACGATGCCGGCGATGTCATCGATGCTGAGGTCCGCCGGCGCTGGTGGTGCTTCCGTGCGGGGGAAGTCGAAGGTTACGGGAAAGAGCTGGATGGCGGCCAGGGCCCCGCCCTCATGGATGGCGTCAACGAGAGGGCGCAGGTTGTCGGCATGCAGCTCGGTACCGAAGCGGTTGACAGCGGTTGCCTCGACAATGACGAGGCCGGCGCCGCCAGCGGCGCGCGCGCGGTACCAGTCGATGCCGGCGGCTGAGGTGATGGGCCGCAACTGCACCATGGGTGGCAGGACGACCCGGCAGCGCAGGATTCTACCGCGCACTGCAAGGGGCGCAAAGAGTGGCGACACATCAACGGTGGAATACACGGTCATGGGATCTCCTCCTTCCGGCACGTACCACGAATCAGGCAATGGCGTCAATGTGTCGGTGCTGACTCAATCGATGGCGGATCAGATCTGCCGGAAGGCACCGGCGCCGCTTGGCACGTACTCGACGCGAAGATCCGGCAGACGATCCGCCAGCAGCCTGGCTTGCCGCTTGATGGCGGGTATCTCACTGACGCTGTGGAGTGTCTCGATCACCGGAAGGCCCATCTCCAGACAGCTGATCACGATGAACTCGCTCATCTCACCGATGATGATGGCTTCAGCGCCGAGATCCCTGGCGACCTGAGGCATGTGAAACTGATTCTCGCCGAAACCGCCAATGAGGAAGGAGAATCGCCGCACCTGCTGGTGGAGATCACCGAAAACCCGGCAGTCCGGATAGCCGACGCCGCTCTCGACAACGCGGCGAAGCTCGGCAACGGACAGGGGAGCGGGCAGTTCCACAACCGAGAAGAACTTCCGCTGGGCAATGACCTTCAGGTCCTTGAGACCAAGGACGGCCACCGCCTGATCGCGCACGCCGTCACCGGCAAGCGCGTCCCAGTTGGAATGACTCCG
>CALFPI010000336.1 GCA_937919035.1 uncultured Gemmatimonadaceae bacterium | reverse complement strand
GGGCTGACACTTTCACGCGAGTCTGTGCGTTTCAACTGAAAATGGGACTTGACCAGTCCATGTATGGTCGACTGACTCGCGCAGCTGCCTCGCAATCTCACCTACAGCGAGAGCACAAGTCTCAAGCCGCTTTCGACTGTCGCCAGTGTCTCGTTGGAGAGTCGACTGATTCGCTCGGTCAGGAACTGGCGATCGAGCGTCAGGAGTTGAGAAACATTGACCACCGAGTCACGTGAGAGTTTGCTGACACGCTTCGAGAGCGGGATGTTCCCCGGAGCTGCTGCGAGGTCGATGTTAGAGGTAAGTGCAGCCACCACGACGGTGGCGATTCGACTGCGATTGAAGGCGTCTGACTGGACGACGAGCACGGGCCGACGATACCCAAGTTCGGACCCGTGTGGCTCCTCAAGGTCTGCCCACCAGATTTCGCCTCGCTTGATTACCAATGTTCCCGCGCAAGACTCGCACGCTGCATTCGATCCAACAAGGGATCCAGCGGTGGTTGGGTTGTTGTACTGTAGACCTCGTTCAGCGAATCTGTCACCAAAGCGTCGCCATGGCGTTCGAGAAACAGAGCCAGGGCTCGCTGATATAACACGCTACGCGAGATGCCGAGCCTTGATGCGGTCTGCTCTGCCGTGTCGAACAGATCATCTGGAAGGGAGATGGCGGTCTTCATACGCGCAGTATAACTCTGGTTATACCGGATAACAAGGGCTGTCCAGGGCGAGTCTCAGGCAAGTGGTTTCGTGGAGAAAGCTACACCAGTATCTGGTAACCCTCACCCTCCAGCACCCGGCGCAACACGCCGATGTTGGCGGGCACGTCGTCGACGACGAGGATGCGAGAATCAGGAATCATCAGTAGACATTCCAGATCGTGCGAAACCGCCCCAGCAACGGATCCCGCAGCCGTACCATGTGGGCCTCCATGCGCGCACCGAGGTCTCGGCGCACCTTCTCGTAGGCAGGCTGGCCATAGACGTTGGTCAGTTGATACGGATCCAGTACCAGGTCGTAGAGCTCGCCCTGGTCGGCGGAATTGAACGTCAACTGGTGCGTGCGGGTGCGCACCATGCGCTGCTGGGCGACGGTGAAATGCCGCTCGAAGACGCAATACACATCGTCGCGATCCCAGTCTGTGTTGCGCCCCAACGTAGCATCGAGAAAAGAGCGCCCGTCGAGGTCGTCGGGAACATCAACACCGGCTGCATCGAGCACGGTGCACATCAATTCCTGCAGATAGACGAGGTCGTCGTTCACCGTACCGGGGTTCTCACAGTCGGGGTGGAAGATGACGAGCGGGATGCGATAGATCTCGTCGTACATGAATTCACCCTTCTCGATCAGCTTGTGGGCGCCCATGCAGTCGCCGTGGTCGGCGACGTAGACAACGATCGTATCGTCGGCCAGACCGCGAGCCTCGAGATGGTCGAGGACAACGCCGACACAATCATCGATCAACGTGCTGTGACCGTAATAGCGGGCGGCGATCTGCTGGAAACCCTCCCAGCCGTAGTCACCCAGGCCCCACAGTCGTTCCGCCAGATGTTGACGGTACGGTTTGTTGTCGAAGGTTTCGCAGTAGCTGGGGTGCTCGGGAATGGACGCCGGGTCGTACATCGAGAAGTATGGTTCCGGCACCAGGCAGGGCGTGTGTGGCCCCCAGTAGTTGGCCCAGAGAAAGAAGGGTTCATCACCCGTCGACAGTTCGTCGATGACACGATTGGCCTCGTGACTGACGAAATACTCGATCGTCGACTCCAGGGGACCTTCGTGCAGGGCAAACATCTCCTGCCGCTGCGTGCCGGGGTTGGTGCCGACGAAGCGCTGCGACACCCTGGGCAGCCCCAGGCCCTGTTGCTGGAGGTAGTCGGCGTACGGATTGCCCGTGCGCGGGGCGGCGCCAAACTGCAGTCCCGGTAACAGGTTGGAACCGGGAAAGGCGTACCCCATGAAATCCTGACCGACAAAGCCCATCTGGCTGGGACCCCGCTCCTCATCGACATGCCACTTGCCGGCATACCCACAGCGATAGCCCGCCGGCTTCAGGTAATCGGGAATGCCGCGCACACCCTCTTTGATGCACAGACCATTGGCGGTGACGCCGTGCTTGTGTGGATACAAGCCAGTCATGAAGGAGGCCCGTGCCGGTGAACAGATGGCAGTGGGTGTGAAGGCGCCATCGAAGCGCACACCCCGCTGCGCCAGGCTGTCGATCCGGGGTGTGCGACAGATGTCGTTGAGACCATAGGCGCTGACGGTATCGAGGCGCTGCTGGTCCGACATGAGGACCACGATGTTGCGGCGTTTAGCCGACATCACCGATGCTCGTTCCCTGCTGCACAACGTCGTACACGCCCAGAACGATCAGTGGCCCGACAACGACAAAGGCCCACAGCACCGGCGGGTGGTAGTAGCCCAGGCCGAGCAACAGGGCCGTCGAGGCGACGGCGAGTACCATAAACAGACCGCGCATGCTCAGCGCTCGTCTCGCCGCAAATCCAGCCAGTCGAGTTCCTCCGTGGACAATTGCAGGGCAAAAACTTCGGCATTGGCCTGCACCTCGGCCGGTGTGCGGGCACCCACCAGCGCATACACATCAAGTCCCGGGTACTGCAGCACCCAGGCCAGGGCGACCAACGGCACGGCAACACCCTTCTCGGCAGCCAGTTCGTGCACCCGGTCGAGGCGTTTCCAGTTGTCCTCGTGCCAGTACGAAGTGATGCTCGAGCCGTCCATGTTCTCGCGTACGGATTCGGCATTGCCTCGCGTGAGCTGCCCCGAGAAGAAGCCCCGCGCCAGGCTGGACCAGGTGAAGAGGGGCATGTTCTGTGCTGAGTACCAGTCGCGGTCCGCCGCCTTGGATGGACCCGAGACGCTGAGACAGCCCTCCCAGGGGACTTCCTTCTCGTCGGCAAGGCTGAAATTGGGGCTGGAGGCAACGAAGCCCTGCAGGCCACGGGCGGCGGCGTAGTCGTTGGCTTCGGCAATGCGTGCCGTTGTCCAGTTGGAACCACCGAAGGCGCGAATGTGGCCCGCCTGGAGCTGTTCGTTCAAGGCGTCAACGATGGGGCCTACGGGCACGCTCTCGTCGTCGCGGTGCAGGCAGTGCAGGTCGTGATACGGTGCCCGCTGTCGGGCGAGGGAATCGGCGAGGTCGGCGGCGATGTCATACGACGTCACGCGCCGCCGGTCGCCGTTGTGGTGACAGCTTTTCCCCAGAACAAAAGCCTCTTCGCGTACGCCGCGCGCTTCCATCCAGCGACCGAGAACCCGTTCGCAGGTGCCGCCACCGTAGAGGGCGGCCGTATCGAAGGCGTTGATGCCCGCTTCCCACGCGGCATCGAGAAGTTCAAAATCCTGCTCCGCGTGGTCCTCATGCAGCATGATCGTGCCCTGCACGATGCGTGATATCTTCTTGTCCGTCCAGGCGGGATGACCGTATTCCATCTGTCGCTTCTCCTCTTATTCCATCGGGTAGGTCAGGCCCCATTGGGCCCGGATCGTGTCCAGCAATTCCATCAGGGCGAGGGTCTCGTCGAGGGACATGATGTCGCTCTCCTTGAGACCGTCACGCAGACAACGGCCAACTTCAGCGGCCTCATAATTGTAGCCATTGCCCTCCAGGGGCAGGTCGATGTGCTCCTCATCACCCCCACGTTTGACCGTCAGGGCGCCACACTTGAAGAAGGGGCCGTGCAGCAGGAGCGAGCCCTCGGTGCCAAAGATGCGGGCCTCGATCGGGGTGTTGGTGCGCACCGCACAGGACAGCACGGCCAACTCGCCGTCGGGGTATGACAGAACCATCCCTGACTGCTCGTCAACG
>CALFPI010000335.1 GCA_937919035.1 uncultured Gemmatimonadaceae bacterium | reverse complement strand
GGAGCGTCCCTTCGCCGAACGTGATGAGGCGGAAGCATTGCGCCTTGTCCTGCAGATGCTGGAGACGGCAGCCGAATTCGATACAGCGACGGGGGGCTTCAAGTCAACGGCCGCCATCTATCCGCAGGTCATGCGTGTTACGGGCGCTGGCATCACCGATATCTCCGAGGCGGATCTGGCGACCCATTATGCTCATCTGCAGGTAGGGGGCTAGAGCCATGCTGGACGAACCCTATCGCTGGGTCGAGGCGATCCGCAACCGCCGCGAATATCTCGCCGATCAACTTGAGGGCGCAAGCCCCGTCGTCGGCGTCTGTTACGCCGACGGCGTGCTGTTGCTGACGTCCACGCCGGGACCGCGCAAAGTCTTTGAAGTGTATAACCAGGTTGCCTTCGCCGGCGTCGGACATCCGGCGGATATCGAAAAGCTGCGCAAGGCGATTATCGATATTGCTCACGTAGAGGCTTTCAACCTGTCGGCGAGCGATGTCTCCCTGCAGCGTCTGGTCGCCTTCGGTCTGGGACCGCTGATAAAAGCCGCTTTCGACGAGATCTTCCGATCCCCTCATATCGCCCGTGTCATTGTCACCGAGCTGGATCCCTCCGATCCACTGGAAACGTTCTACACGATTGACGCGGATGGTTCCTTCTCGTCTTCGGGGGCTGCGGCAGCCGTTGCCGGCACCGTCGACAGTGCGGCGGCAATTCTCGCACACCTGAAAGGCCGTGACGGTGGTGGGGAATCTCTGGCGGACGCACTGACCCGGGCCCTGGAAGCCTGGGCCGTCGGTCGTGTGTTCGCCGAACGCGAGGCTGACAAGAGCGGCGAGGATGATGAGGTAACACCCGCCACCCAGGATGACCTGGCCACTGCCGTGCGCGACGCCCTTGCGTCGGGTCGCATCGAGGCGGCAGTCCTGGACCGAACGATGCCGAAAAAGACCAAGTTTCGCCTGCTGCCCGCCGCCGACATCGAAGGAGCGCTGGCGCGGTTCCGCTGAGCGCCCGCGTCACAGACCGCCCCCATGCGCACCCGTATCTACGGTCTCGAGACCGAGTTCGGCTGCATGCCGCCCGACTCCGATCCCTTCCTGAGTCCCGATTTCATTTCGGTCAAGACGAAGGATACCGTCTTCTATCGCGAAGGTCTGGGGATCGTGGATATCCACTATCGGGGCAGAGATGAACCCCCCGGTAATGGTGGCTTCCTGTATAACGGCGGCCGCTTCTATATCGACATGGGCCACGTCGAGTATGCAACGCCCGAGTGCCGCGGACTGTTTGACCTGGTCGCCTCGGACCGAGCCGGTGAGGTCATCGTCCAGCGAGCCCTGGCGCAATTGGGTCTGGCCGACACCGCGGCTTTTTTCAAGAACAATATCGACCACTACACGGGCGCCACATTCGGCTGTCACGAGAACTATCTCGTGCGTCGTGACGTGCCGTTCTCGCAAGTCCTGCTGCCGGCGATTCTGCCGTTCTTTGTCACTCGACAGATCTATTCCGGCTCGGGGCGCGTCGGCTGCCACACGGACATCTTTGAGTACGGCAGCGGCGAAGAAGGCGAAGTGACCTACCAGATCTCGCAACGGGCGGACCATATCGTCACCGAGATCTACCAGTGGATTCAGTTCAGTCGTGCTATTATCAACACACGCGATGAACCCCTTGCGGACTGGGGGCTCTATCGCCGCCTGCACCTGTTGGTCGGCGACTCCAACATGTCGGAGTACGCCACGGCGTTGAAGGTCGGCACAACAGCATTGATACTGGAACTGCTCGAGGAACGTATCGTGCCCGACGTCAAACTGCTGGATCCGGTGCAGGCGATCCGTGATGTCTCACGGGATCTCACCTACCGGTGGGAAGTACAACTCGAGGATGGCAGTTATACCACGGCCCTCGAAATACAGCGCCAGTACCTGCGACTGGCTGAGACCTATCTGCGCGGCAAGGATGACGAGGGTGACTGGGTACTCGACGAGTGGCGACTGGTGCTCGACGCGCTGACCCATGATCCCATGGTGCTGGTGGATCGCATCGACTGGGTGACAAAGAAATGGCTGCTGGAAACCTTCATGGCAGAAGAGGGGATCGAGTGGAACGATCCATGGTTGCAGTCACTGGATCTGGAATACCACAACCTCAATCCTGACCGTGGCTTGTATCACGACTTGCGTCGCCGCGGCATCGTTCGCCGCGTAGTCGATGACGCCCAGGTCCAGATGGCCATCGATCAGCCGCCCGCAGATACGCGCGCCCGGGCCCGCTCAGCCGTGATGCGATCCCTTGCAGGACACAAGGCGCGCTACGTCATCGACTGGGACTCCATCTACGTCGAAGACGAGAAATACCTCAACCTGGATGATCCGTTTCTGACGTACGAAGCCGAAACCCAGGCCTTCATTCGAGAGTGCGGACAGCCCCCTGAAGAGGCCCCGATTGGCGGTGGCGAGGGCGAATAAAAAAGGGAAAAAAATGCCTTGATGGCGGCGGGACACCTATGTACATTGTTACCCATATAGGATTCTTCCAAAGCACGTAACTGTCTGCACGCCAGATATATGCTGGAATTAGCAAAAAATTCGGATGCCTCTTCGGGCCCGTCCCGAGCCGCCAGTCAACTGCGGAATAGAGATTCTCTTGCCTCCTCGGAGGGCAGTTCAGAGCAGAATCGACGCATTGGGCTGGCTGCCCTGGCAGCCAATCGCCGGTCGCCTGCAGGCAGCGCAAATTCTGTTGCGCGCTTCGCTGCCAATCTGACGCAGCGATACAGTGCCTCCGATAGGCCCCCCGACAGGGCCTCCACGCTGCAATCCGAACCTTCCAGGATCGTCCCGACGGCCAACACCATCGAGGCGTCTCCGGCGCAGGACACGATCGATGTCGGGTCCGCCCCAGAAACGACAGTGGCTGCAGCGGCCGCCGCCACACGGGCCGCCATCAGCCGCCGCGCCGCCGCTGCCGCCGAACAGACGCCCATCCAACCTACATCCGCCCTGACAAACGTCGAAGCGCGGTCGGAACGAGTGACGATTGGCCTGGCTGCCATTGCGTCTGCCAGTCGACGGTCCTCCGTGCAACGAACGAACCGCGTACAGGATGGCCAGAGTCTGTCGGCGTTGCGTGATACGTCATCCGGCATTCAGCAGTTCAGTTCGGGGATCACCCGGCCCGATGGTGGCCGGCGCAGCACGTCCTTGTTCGACCTGCCCAGTTCTGGTCAGGGACTCGTCACACGGTTGCGTGCTCAGGTGCGTCCATCCAGCCCCTTGAACGCACTGCGCAGCAGTGGTACATCTGACGCGTCACCATCTTCGGGCCTGAGTTCTCTGTCGTCGCTGACTGCAGCCAACGCGCAACGCTCCGGGCTGCAGAGCAGCTTCCTCAGCAACGACAGATTCAGTCGCAGCCTGCTGAGTGCGGCCAATCCCCATCGCACTGCCGGCGGTTTCGGCCTGCACACGCTCAACCGCTCCGCTTTCGATCTCATCGGCTGACTTGCCGCAGCCTGGCCGGTCTCTCGTACCGCGAAGGCTCGTTTTTTGCACCGTTCTCGGCCTGCTGTCCGCTGGGGCCGGTGCCCGGTCAGCCCAAAGCCCTTCGGCACAGAGCGGTTCGACGAAGGGCACATACAACGCGATGGTCGTTTTCGCGCGCTTCGCCGACGAGGCGACGGGGGATGTCAGCAAACCTCCCTGGGCCGATGATCTGTTCAATCCGCGTGTCGAAGGCAGTTTTACCCACTTTTACAACGAGATGTCCGGCGGGCAACTACGCGTCGGCGGCGAGGTCGTGCCGAAGCGTTATGCTTCGCGCCTGCCGGCGGCGGCCTACCTGGCCCGGACCCCGGGTACACTGGGGCAGTTCGCCAGGTTCAATGGTGAAATTCTTGCGCAGGTCGACGCCGATATCGACATGGGGCGGTTCGACAACGACGGCCCCGACGGTCTGCCGAATTCAGGTGACGACGACGGCTATGTCGATATCGTTTTCATCAATCTGCTCACCGTGCCGCGCGACTTTCTCATCGGCGGTGCCACGGGTCTGGCCAGCCTTGGTCTGGATACGGATTTCCTGTCGGATGATGCCGCCGCCCAGGGCGGTGTGATCCGTGTGCGCAACCAGTTCTCCGGCTTTGGTGGCACCACGCAGCGGGGCCACGTGTTCACCGTAACGGCAGCCACCATGTGCCACGAATTCGGCCACGTTCTCGGCCTGACCGATCTGTTCGATCAGTCTTCGGTGACGGCGGACGGACAACTGGACCCCGTGGAAGACTCTGCCGGGATCGGCAAGTGGGGGCTCATGGGGCTGGGCACTCTCGGCTGGGGTGTGGAGGATGGCCCGAATGCCTTCAGTGCCTGGTCGCTGGCGGAACTGGGCTGGCTGGGGACGGACAACGAAAACCTCGAGGTGATCTCGGAGAGCCGTAGCGGCATCGTGCTGGAACCGATCGATCGCGGGGGTCGGGTGCTGAAGATTCCGCTGACGCTCGACGAGTACTTCCTCGTAGAGAACCGTCAGGCTACGGACAGCTTCTACAATCGCAACATACCGGGCGGCGGCTTGCTCGTATGGCACGTGGATGAGCGGGCCGACAACGACGAGGAACATCACAAACAGGTGGATCTCGTCTGCGCCGACGGCCTTTTCCGTGACGTCGGGTTCCCTGGCAGCCAGCCCGATCCCGTAAATGGTGGTGACAATCTCGATTTCTGGGCCCGCGATGCTGCCTACGCTGCCCTGCACAATGGCAATGAAGGGGATGGGACGGATCCCTTTGACGGGGTCCGCTTCCGCCGGCTGGCGTGGGACACAAACCCTGGCGCCCGGGCCCATGCCGGCGGGCGCCGCGGGGTGGCTCTCGGACTTGTTCTGGACAACATCACGCCCCTCGGCAATGGTCGGATGGGACTCGATATTCTGTTGCGACAGCCCCTGTCAGGCAATGTCTCGCGAGACACCACCTGGTCGGGCAGCATGCCGTTGGACGGCGACCTGATCATCGAGCCGGGGGTCTCGCTGACGCTGGCGGCTGGCACCGAGGTGCGCTTCGCCGCCGGGGACACACGCGCCGCAGGTTTCGATACGACCCGTGGCGAGCTGCTCGTGTTCGGCGATCTCGTCGTCGAAGGCACGCTGGCCAATCCCGTGCGAATCGGCCGACAGAACTCCACGGGGCCACAGTGGCTGGGTGTCCTGCTACCCGGTGCTGGCAGTTCCGGCCTGGAGGCGGCCCTGCAGGCGGGCACGCTCATCCTGGCAGGGTCCCGCCTGGGATTGATCCGCGCACGGTTGCCCGCGGGGCCAACGACCTGGAGCGGGACGCGGAGCATACCATGGGACGTCATCGTACCTGTCGATGCCCAGTTGTTCGTTGACGCCGGGGCGACTGTGCGTTTCGCCGCGCAGGATCTGTCCCTTCGTGGCAGCAGTCCGGGCTTCTCCGAGCTCATCGTCGAGGGCGGGCTTGTCGTCCGCGGTACCGGCACGGCACCGTCGATTCTTACTGTGGATTCCTCCGACCCTGCGGATCTCTGGTACGGCGTGCAGCTGGTGGATGGGGCCCGGGTCGACGCCGAGGGTTTGACGCTGACGCAGGCGCGGGCGGGCTTCGTCGGCCAGGTATCGACGGCCTTTCGTCTTGCCGATAGCGAGCTGCGGCGCCTCGTCACGGGACTGAGCCTGACGTTGTCCGAGTCCGGCACTGCCACGGTGGATCGTGTGAGTCTGCGCACGATCACAACAAATGCTGTAGAAGTCAGCGGCACGGGCACCATGGTCCTGCGCAGCAGTCTGGTGGAGGGCAATGGTCGCGAGGGGCTGTCCGTGCGCAACGCCGCCTTGCAGATGATCGATTCCCACATTACCGGCAATGGCGTGCTCGACGCCGAAGATCCCCGCTCAGGGATTGTTGCCGTAGGTGGTCGGGGGCAACGTATCGAACTGTGGAACTCAACAATCGACGGCAATCGCCAGCACGGCATCGATCTGGATGATTGGCAGGGGGTGTTCGAGTTACACGGATCCAGTTTGACCGGGAACCGTGAGGATGGCCTGCGGGCTACTGGTGCTGAACGCATCGTCTTCGAGGAGGTCGAGGTGGCACGCAACCTTGCAGCCGGTGTCCGGTTGTCAGCTACCGTGGCGGAGATCTGGACAACCAATTTCGATAACAATGTCGGTGTGGGGCTCACCGTCGACGGTGGTTTTCCGGCGATCGAGATGAGTCACTTCTCCGGTATTGGCCTGGAACTGCACAACGTGACGCACGCGTCGGTGCGGGCGAACGTCTTCGAAAACTCCGCCGTCGCCTTGCTCGCGGATCGGTCGGCCCCGCAGATCGTGGGCAACACGTTTTCCGGCAATGTCACAGCCCTGCGGGTGAGCGCTACGCCGGTACCGGAGTTGATTGCGGGCAACACATTCATCACCAACACAACAGCCATCGACAATCGCAGTGGCGTGCTGCTGTCGGCACAGAGCAACTACTGGGGAACGACGGACAGCACAGCCATCGCCGGTCTGCTCGTGGGGGCCGTCGACTTCAGTTCCTATCTCGATGCGGAGCCAGCGACGGCCGTCGCTGCCGCTGTGGATGAAGCTTTGCCGGGAGCATTCGCCCTGCTCAAGGCCTGGCCGAATCCGTTTAATGCGACGACGACGATCGCTTTCGACCTGCCAATGGCAGCCGTTGTCGATCTGGTGATCCATGACATGCTGGGGCAACGCGTACGCGTCCTGACGCCGCCGTCGAATCTTGCTGCCGGCCATTACACGACCCGCTGGAATGCTCGTGACGATCAGGGCCAGGGCGTAGCCAGCGGCATCTATCTCTATCATCTGCGAACCGATGCTGGTTTTCAGGCGACGGGTCGTGTTGTGCTGACCCGCTGACGCCCTACAGGAGAGCGACATGTCTGCCGAACCCAAGCGTTACACGTGTTATCGTGCCGCCGAGCCCCTGAAAATCGACGGGCACCTGACGGACGCGCCATGGAAGAGCGCGCCGTGGACGGATCTGTTCGTTGATATCGAAGGGGACAAGAGGCCTTTGCCCCGCTTTGGCACACGTGTGATGATGCTGTGGGATGACGACTATTTCTATTTCGGCGCCGACATGGAAGAGCCCCATGTCTGGGGCACGCTGACGAAGCGAGACTCCATCATCTGTCACGACAATGATTTCGAGATCTTCATCGATCCCGATGGCGACGCCGAACAGTACATGGAATTTGAGATCAATGCGTTGAATGCCGTATGGGACCTGTACCTGCCGAAGGCGTACAACAAGGGCGGCGAGGCGGACCATGACTGGGACTTCGACGGCATCCGCCATGCCGTGCAGGTGGACGGCACGGTCAACTGCGCCGATGATGTGGACCGCGGTTGGACGGTGGAGGTCGCCATCCCATGGACAGCCATGGCCGAGTACGCCGGCACGGATTGCCCGCCAAAAGCGGGGGCCGCCTGGAGGGTCAACTTCTCTCGTGTCGAGTACGAGTTCGACTACCACAAGGGCGGCTATCCCGAAGTTCCAGCAGAGGTTTTGGTGTAAGTGGTTGTTTCACTGGAGATTGGGTC
>CALFPI010000334.1 GCA_937919035.1 uncultured Gemmatimonadaceae bacterium | reverse complement strand
AGCGGTTCGACAGCGCCTCGGCGTGGCCTCTCGACTGGGTCGATTTCGACTGGGTCCGCGCCGGCTCCACAAAACTCGACGCGGGCCTCTTCGATACCGTGGACTGGCTGTTCGTGCCGGTATATGACTTCGATGGGGTGCAATCCACGGGCCCCCACGTGCGCCTTGCGCCCGTGGGTCTGCCCATTGCAGCCCCGGTGCCATCCACCCGCCAGTATTTCGCACTACGGGGTTTGTTGATGGATGCGGAGGACGCCCTGCGTGCCGGCGACTGGCCCGTCGCCGACGCCTTGTACGACACGGTTCTGGCCAAACCGTTCCTCATGGAAGAGCTGCTCACCGCAACGATGCTCAACGAATTGCTCAGTGGTGCCGGGACGGTGCACTTGCAACTGGGCGAGCCCCAACGAGCCCTGGAACTGTGGCAACGCTGCGTCGAACGGCGGCCGGACGACCCAGTTGCCATCGCCAATGTTGGCACCTCCCTGGCCGCCCTGGGGCGCCTCGATGAGGCCGTCGTCCACCTGCAAAGGGCGGCCCAGCTGTCACCTCGAAATGCCGACCTGCACTTCAACCTGGGGACGGTGTACCTGCGGCTGCAGCGCTTCGTCGAGGGCGCGGACGTGCTGCAGAAAGCCGTGACACTGCGCCCGGAAGCCGCTGGCTACAGCAATCTAGGCTGGGCCTGCCTCAATCTGGGGCGTCTGCAGGATGCGGAGCTTGCCTATCGCGCTGCTCTCGGGCTGCAACCGGGCCACACGCAGGCGACACTGGGACTGACAAGACTCGGCAAGGCGCCATAGTCACAGGTGCACGTTGAGCAGCGGCAGAACTCTTGCCCATGACGGATTGTTGCCAGCACGATTGATCAGCCCGATCTGGATCCCACGCAGTTCTCTCGTGCTGTTGAACAGTCCGATCGATACGCCTGTCATCTGGTCGTTGACCTGACGGAAGCGGGAATCCTCGAACATCAGACCATTGAGGGCGGCAAGGGTCACACCTTTCACCCTGGGTGCTGCGGTTGCGAGGCCCGCCACGGCGATGCCGCGGATGCTCTTGCCGGCACCGACGACCCCGGGGCTCAACGCCAGTCCGACAATGTGCTTTCCTGCGCCGACAGCAACGCCGGCTGCAGCAATGCCGCGGATCTCCTCGCCGGCACCAGCACCGACACCGGCCAACAGCAGACCCGTGAAGCTTTCTCCTGCGCCAGCGCCCAGACCGGAAACAACGATGCCGCGCGCGTTCTTGCCGACGCCGACGCCGAGGAGAGCGGCGCCGATACCGGTGAGATTGCCTCCGGCCCCCACCCCGAGGCCGGCCAGCAGGAGACCGCCGGCGTCGCCGCCGACACCGGCGCCCACGAGAGCGAGATTGGCACCCACAAGATCCTGCCCGACACCGGCACCGATCCCACCAACAACAAGGCCCGTTGCGTTCTCGCCGACACCTGAGCCGATAAAACTGAGGACGATGCCTTTTGCGTCGCCGCCAACGCCGGCACCAAGTCCGCCGGCCATGATGCCATGCAGGTCATTACCAACGCCGGCGCCAAGACCGCCGATGCCGAGGCCGCGCAGATCAGCGGCGGCGGGACCGGCCAGGCCGATTGCCACGCCGTTGAGCTGCGCGCCCTCAACATTTTTCGGTGCCCAGAGTGTAACATTGATGCCGTTGATCTGTTCTACCTGACTGTCACGCAGGTTCAGGCGCAGGCCGGTCAGGCGCGCTGAATTGCCGACGCTGACACCCCGGCCATGATAGGTGAGACCAACGGATCCCGCTGCGGACTGTTTAGCAGGAATGCCGGCGAAGAGCGTCGCCAGACAGAGGATGGTGGCAGTTCTCATGGTGTGTCTCCTGGGATGTCGGGTATCTGCAGGATGCTACAGCAAATTGCGGGCGCGCCGGAATCACAGGGGTGCACCGCTGGCTGGTGGCGTGCGCCGCCAGCCGTCGGCCCAACTGGCGGCGGTATCGGCCACAATTGTTGAGACCACCCGTCCCTGCTGCTATGTTCGGTTGATCCATTGGGACCATCGCTTTGCCTCTGTGCCCGGACCGAGTATGCGTACAGCCGATTTTCTCTCCGTCGTCCAGGATGCCTGGAACGAATTCGCCCCCGATCGACCCATCCTCCGCGTTCAGGACGTCAGTGTTCACGTATCAACAAATCATGTCTACCGCATCGATCTGACATCGGGCGATCACCTGTTTGCCAAGATCTCCTATTTCGGCACATATCGCCATTTCCGTGAAGATCACACCATCATCCACGCGCTGGGTGACGCGCTGCCGGATCCGTATCGGGACTTTCTGGCGCGCTCGTATACCGCGGGCGATTCGGTATACACCTTTCGTCACGGGGGCCTCGGTGAGGATGTCTGGGTCGTGTTCTATCGTCCGGTTGCTGTCGGCGACCGACTGCCACGCAAGCTCGAGTCACACCATGTCGACAACCTGGGACGGGAGTTGGCTCGTTTCCATCGGGCGTGCAGCCTGGCTACACCGAAACTGCCAGGTTTTTCCAAGACGACCCGCTACGATATCGACGATCTACTCGTGCAACTCGACTCCGATCAGGGCCGGTACGAGTATGGCCAGCACATCGACCTGATCCGCAGCCACTGCGAACTCTATCTACTGGGGCTCGACCGCGATGGCTACGATGAACTGCCGGCGACACCTGTCTTTGTCGACTGGAACATCGGCAACTTTTCTGTTTCTGCCGATGGTAGTTTCTACAGCCGTTGGGACTACGACTGGTTTCGCGTCTCCTGCCGTGTCCTCGACTTCTACTTCTTCAGCCGCGTCGTCTCAACGGGAGGCGACCAGACCGTATTCAGCTACATCATCGACCCTTTCCTCGAAGATCGTTTCGTGCAGTTCCTGCGGGCCTATCACGAGGAGTTTCCACTGACCGAAGCGGAAGTTCGCTATCTGCCCGAGGCCTACCGGTTCTTCATTCTCAACTATGTCGTAAAGTATGGCCAGCACTTCTTCCACAGCATATACGGTTCGCGGCTGCAGAGGGAGGCGTATGCGAC
>CALFPI010000333.1 GCA_937919035.1 uncultured Gemmatimonadaceae bacterium | reverse complement strand
ATCCAATTTGTTTATATTTTTCAAAATATGCTTCACTTCCAGGAGCTGGTCCACCTGGATCCTCAGGGCCGGTACGTCGATGGCTTTCTCGCGCAGCCGCGCCTCAGCCACGGGTGCGATCCGTGTGACCAGGCCACCCATGAACTGCTTGATGATGACCTTGAGAATGTCGTTGCCCGCCATCTTCACCATCATGCCCATGGGGCCCTGCTTCAGGTTTTCAAGTTCGGCATCGATCGCGGCGTCCGCCTGATCCGAGGCGAGCAGATCCGTCAGTTCCTTCTCGAGATTGACGTTCCCCGTCAGCTGCGCACCATGTTCGGCAAAGAAGCGCTGCAGATACTCTTCGTCGAAGAAGTGGGTCATGATGAGACCCTTGATGGTCGCGCGGATCTCACGAAAGCGGTTGGGGATCACCCCCGATCCGTAGAGCAGGGGCACACGGTCAAACAGCATCTTCACTGCAAGCCAGTTGGTGATGCCCCCGGCAAAACCGAAGACGCCCGCCGCCAGCATCCAGGGCCCTGCGCTCATTACGTAGGCTGGCAGGGTCCAATCCGGATCGTTGCCTGCCAGCGTCAACAGCAGGCCGGCCATCATCAGCGTCAACGACATGAGATTGCTGATCATGCCGCGTGGGACGGAATCTTCTTCAACAAGGGCGGAATGCGTCATGCTTCCAGCTCTCCACGGTCGGTGGTTGTGTCCTGCCGGTCCCGGTGGCGCTCGAGAGCCAACTTGATGAGACGATCGATGAGCTGCCCGTAGGACACACCGCTGGCGGCCCACAACTTGGGATACATGCTGATCGGCGTGAACCCGGGCATGGTGTTGATCTCGTTCACGTAGATGCGCTCCTCCTCGTCACGACTGACAAAGAAATCCACGCGCGAGAGGCCCGACGCCTCCACAGCAAGAAACACACGACGCGCCATCTGGCGCACCCGTTCGGCCGTCTCCGGTCGGATGCGGGCCGGGATGTGCAGTTCAGAGGCATCATCCATGTACTTGGCGCGGTAGTCGTAGAATTCGCTGGCCGGAGCGATCTCGCCAACAACCGACATCTGCGGATCATCGTTGCCGAGAACGGCAACCTCGACTTCGCGGCAGTTGTCGGCGTTGGCCTCGACAATCAGCTTGCGATCATACCGTGCCGCCTCATCCATACCGGCAGCGAACGTGGCCGCATCATGCGCCTTGGAGATGCCCACACTGGACCCGAGGTTGGCCGGTTTGATGAATACAGGATACCCCAGACGCCGCTCCAGTTCGTGGCGCACCAGATCCGCTTCGGCACGCCAGCGACTGCGCAGCACGGAGGCATAGTCTACCTGAGGCACACCCTCGGCCCGCAGGACCCGTTTGGTCATATCCTTGTCCATGCCCACCGCCGAGCCCAGGACCCCGGCACCGACATAGGCGATACCGGCCAGTTCCAGCAACCCCTGGACCGTGCCATCCTCACCGAATGGCCCGTGCAGAATGGGGAAGATCACATCCAGCCCCGCCGCTGCAGCACCGCTGCCGTCGAGGGTCACCAACTCGCGACCACCGACATAATCCAGGGCCACCGCTCTGACATCTGCGCCCTGTTCGACGCGACCACTGGCCAGCAGCTTGGTGGCGTCGGCCGCCTCCAGCCAGCGCCCGGCCCGGTCGATGCCGATCATGGTGACGTCGTACTTGCTGCGATCGATAGCGGCGAGCACGGAACGGGCGGAAGTGACGGAGACTTCGTGTTCCGCCGAGCGTCCTCCGAAGAGGATGCCGACGCGGATCTTGTCAGACATGGAACGCTGCACCTTTCGTGAACCGGGCGGGTGAATCCGGGCCCTGCGAAGATACGGTGGCATAGTCCCCACCGGGAGCCGTTATTCTCTGGTCGGCACAGCGATCCCGTTGGGCCCGCTGCCTCCATCCACACGAAGACGAAACTCACACGAATCATGAAGATTGCCCTCATCGGCCTGCCGCAAGCCGGCAAGCGTACCCTGTTTACCTTGCTGACGGGACGCCACGTGCCCGAGAGCCGCAAACCCGGTGAAACCGTCGAAGGGGTCGCCTGGGTCCGCGACCCACGGATCGACGCACTCAAGGGCATTTTCAAGCCGAAAAAGACGACGTACGCCGAGAACAACTTCGTCCTTTGCCCGGATGCAACAACCGGTGGTGAATCGTACGAGTGGCTCAATGCCGCCCGCCGGTGCCATCTGGTCTGTCTCGTGCTGCGGGCGTTCGAGGACGACGGCGTCTATCACCCTGCAGGGACAGTGAACGCCAATCGCGACCGCGAGAACATCGAGGCCGAGTTGCTGCTGGCCGACATGGAGCTTGTCGAGAAGCGCCTGGAACGGCTGGCGAAGGAGTCGAAGTCCGGCCTCAACGCCGAGCAGGAACGTGAGAAGGGTGTGCTCGACCGAGCCATGGTCTGCCTGGAAGACAGCCGCAGACTGAGCGAACTGACGCTGACAGAGAGCGAACGCACCACGGTGCGCAGTCTCGACCTGGTCACCTTCCTCCCCGTCCTGCCCGTGTACAATGTCTCGGAGGATGCGCTGGACAGTGACTTCGGTGCCGGCACGGCAGCCGTGTCCTGCCAGATCGAGGCAGAAGTGGCCGGCATGGAGGACGAGGGCGAACGTGCCGAGTTTCTCGAAGCTCTGGGGCTGACATCGCCGGGTCTGGACCGGGTCAATGCTGCCGCCTACGGTGCCCTCGGTCTCATGTCGTACTACACCGTAGGCGAAGATGAGTGCCGTGCCTGGACGATTCGCCAGGGCGCCACCGCACCCGAAGCGGGCGGTGCCATCCATTCCGATATCGAACGCGGCTTCATCCGGGCAGAAGTCATGAAATTCGACGACTTCATCGCCGCCGGCACCGAAGCTGAGGCCCGTACTCGCGGCCACCTGTCAACACGCGGCCGTGATTACGTCGTCGAAGACGGCGATATCATGCACTTTCTGCACAACGGCTGACCCTCCGGGCATGACCACGGGCGACACACCGCAGGGCCAGGACATGTCGCGCCGCCGGTGTCTGTCGGCTCTGGGTGCGGGCCTTGCCACGCTGGCTCTGCCGCTGCCCCTTACTGCAACGGGCCGGCCGCCACCCAACATCGTCATGATCGTTGCCGACGATCTGGGCAGCACCGATCTGGGCTGCTACGGTGCCACCGACCTGCGCACCCCCCACCTCGACGCCCTGGCGGCGCACGGCGTCCGCTTTACCGATCACTACGTTACGGCCCCGGCTTGTACCCCCTCACGCGCCAGTCTGCTCACAGGACGGGAACATGCCCGGGCGCTGCAACGCAACGTGGGCATGGAGGCGGAGGAGACAACCCTGGCGGAACTGCTGCGTGCCAGTGGCTACCGCACGGCGGTGTATGGGAAGTGGCACCTGGGTAACCCGACCGCTGTCAGCCCTCTGGCCCAGGGCTTTGATGAGTTTGTCGGTTTCAAGGTGGGCGCCATCGACAACTATTCCCATTCGTACTACTGGGGTGCCGGCGGTGGCCATCGCCTGTGGAAGGATGACGCCGAGTATCACGAGGATGGCACATACTTTCCGGACCTGGTCACCCGCGAAGCGACGCACTTTATCGAGCGCAGCGATGATCATCCCTTCTTCCTCTACCTTCCCTTCAACCAACCGCACTATCCCCTGCAGCCAACGGTCGCCAGCCTGCAGCAGGTGGCCCATATCACCGATCCGGCCCGTCGCCAGTACGCCGCCTGTGTGCAGGTCCTTGACGACGCCGTGGGGCGCATCCTTGGCGCCATCGAGGCGCAGGGGCTGACACGGGACACGATTGTGCTGTTTCTCAGTGACCACGGCCACTCCACAGAGCCCAATTCCCTTTCGGGCGGGCGCAGCACACCCTACCGTGGTAGCAAGGGCACGCTGCAGGAGGGCGGCATCCGCGTGCCCTGCGTCGTCTCGTGGCCAGGTCAGTACCCCGAAGGCATCGTTCGCCGTCAGTTGACGTCCAGCCTCGACTGGTTCCCGACACTGGCAGCGCACGCCGGCGCCTCGACGGTGGGACTGACGCTCGACGGCCGTGACCTGCAGAGCGTCATTTCGTCACCGCAAGCGACGGCACATGGGGCGCTCTGCTGGACCTACGGCCAGTTGTGGGCGGTGCGCGAAGGGCCCTGGAAACTCATGGGTGGGGGTGATGGTGAAATTTCGCTATATAATCTGGACAACGACCCGGGCGAAACGCACGACCTGCGATCCCAACGGCATGATATGTTCCGCCATCTGGCCGAGGTGCGTAACAACTGGGCCGAGTCCCTGCGTGCTGACCCCACCGTCATCCGTGAATTAGGATTGTAGCCAATGTTTACCCACCGAAGATCATCCTCGGTAGGCCGGATTGCCTGTCTCCTGCTGCTCGCCGCCGGCCTGTCGGCGGCAGAGGATTCCACGGGTGGACCTGCCGACTGGCAGCGGGACGACTTCACGCTGCAGGAGGCCGGTGGGGACCGCAGCTTTGCACTGCTGAGTGCCCGGGGCGAATGGGTGGCGCTGCACTTTCTGCTGAAAACGACGTGCCCGTACTGCCTGCGACACACGCACGACTACACGACTCGCGCCGCTGAGGTCCCTGGTGTCCGCCACATCTTCATCAAGCCCGACACGGACGAGGAAATCGCCGCCTGGGCCTTGAATCTGGCGGGCCGCTTCGACAACAATGCCGCCGTCGCCGCCGAGATCGCCGGCCTGCCTGTCATCTACCGGGATCCAAATGCGACCCTGGCGAAGCTTTTCGAAATTCCGGACGGCTACCCGTTTCATGGGCAAGTCGTGCACTATCCAGCGCTGGTACTGCTCGATCCGCTGGGCCAGGAAGTGTTCCGCTACGTGGGCAGCAGCAATTCTGATCGTTTCGCCTTCGACGATTTTGCCGCCAAGATCGCCGCACTCGAGGCCATCCCAACGAGAGGTAAGACGCACATGACTGACCCGTTTCCCTGGCCCGAAGATCGCATCGAGCAGTACACCGCCCATCGCGCTGTGGGACCCATCACGGTGGATGGTCACCTCAACGAAGCCTCCTGGATACATGCGCCCCGGTCGCCGCGCTTCTCCGATCTCGTCAACGGCACGCCCGGGATCCACGACACCCGGGCTGCCGTTCTCTGGGACGACGATTACTTGTACGTCGGCTACTGGGTGGAAGAACCCATGCTCGAGGCGACGCTGAAGAAGCGCGATGATCTCATCTACATGGACAACGACATCGAGTTCTTCATCGCTGGACCGGGTGCCTACTACGAATTTGAGATCAATACGTTTGGCACGATCTACGAGGTCTTCTTCATCTGGGATGATGCCTACGAGAAGATGGGCTACAGCAAGCAGGCGGAATTCTCCAAGGACCATCCGCAGGCCAAACCCTTTCCCGGTGTCGGCTTCCAGCCTCATCCCCGCGGCGGCCGCACAGGCTTCTGGAACTGGGATTTTCCGGGGTTGCAGTCCGCCGTTGTCGCCGACGGCACGATCAACGACAATGCCGATCGTGATCGTGGCTGGACGGTCGAACTGGCGCTGCCATGGAAGGGCATGAAGTGGCTCGCCAACGGGGATGGGCGGGCGCTGCCGCCAAAGGATGGTGATGTCTGGCGCATGGACTTCTCGCGCTTCAACACCTACAAGCAGGCGCCTCCGGCCAATGACCACGGCGGCTGGGCCTGGAGTCCGCATGGTGTCTGGGACAGTCACGTGCCGGAGTGTTTCCCGTACATCACGTTCTCGGACCAACCGGTGATCGACCTGACACCGTGATCAGAGCCCTTGTCGGCGTCTTCGCCGGCCTGGCCGTGGCGATGGTCATGGTCTACGTCCTGCAGGGGATCGGTCAGCAGATCTACCCTCTTCCCGCAGGACTCGACCCGGCGGACCGCGAAGCCTTTGCCGCCGCCGTCGACGCCATGCCGGTCATGGCCCTTGTCCTGATTCTGGTCGCCTATTCTCTGGGCACGTTCACCGGCGCCTGGGTTGCCGCACGCGTCGGTGACCGACCGTTCTACGCCTTTCTCGTGGGCGGCATCATGACCATGGCGGGAATGGGCAATCTGCTCGCCGTGCCCCATCCGCTGTGGTTCACCATTACCGGGGCACTGGTGTTCCTGCCCTCGGCGTGGCTTGCAAGTCGCCTCGCCGACTTCGGCTGAAACGTCGACATGGCGGACAAGGTCCCCGCCGACGCACGCACAATCGCCATCCACTGCGGTCGCTGTCGAGCCCTGCTGTACAAGTACCGCAAAGGTGGCAGTGGTAGCCTCGTCAAGGTGCGACCCGGTCGTATCGCCGAAGATCATACCGACGGCAGTCTGCACTGCCCCGGCTGCGGCCAACAGTTTGCCCGGGAGGCGATGATGGGTGGCGGCCCGGCGTACAAGATCATCGGCGGCAAAGTCACGACGAAAGGGATGCGACGGAAATGACCAGCCTGCCTGCTTCTGCCTTCGGCCCGGTACGGGATGTCGATGTGCTCGTTGTGGGTGCCGGCGTGATCGGCGTCTGCAGTGCCTGGTACCTGCAGCAGGCGGGTGCCCGCGTCGTGCTCATCGACCAGGGACAGGTCTGTTCCGGCGCATCCTACGGCAACGCCGGCCTTATCGTTCCGAGCCACAGCGTACCTCTCGCCGAACCAGCCGCGCTGGCGCAGGGACTACGCTGGCTGTTCCGGCCAGACAGCCCCTTCTATATCAAACCTCGACTCGATGCCGATCTGGCACGCTGGTTGTGGCGCTTCCGGCGCGCCGCCACACCCGCCCGTGTGGCGCAGGCCATCCCGTTGCTGCACGACCTGCACATGGCCAGTCGCGCCCTCTATGCCGGGTTCGCCGCCGCCGGTCTCGACTTCGGCTACGGCGAATGTGGCAGATTGCTGGTATGTGACACGGCTGCCGGCATGGCAGCGGCTGTCGCCGAAGGGCACCATATGCGCAGCACCGGATTGCTGGTGGATGAGCTCGACGCCGACGCCGTCGGGCGCGCCCTTGGCGGCCTCTCTGTTGCATGTGTCGGCGGCGTCAGATATCAGCAGGATGCCCACCTCGATCCGGCCCGTTTCGTCCGCCACCTTGCACGGCGGGCCCAGGAAGCCGGGGTTGAGATCATCGAATCGGCGGAGGTCCTTCACATCGACAGCCGCAGTCGCGCCGTAACCGTCGTCGACACGACACGTGGCGCCTTCCGACCCGGGCAGCTTGTGCTGGCCGCCGGCTCCTGGAGTTCGCCTCTTGCGGCCGGCCTCCGCCTCGATCTGCCGATCCAGCCGGCGAAAGGCTACTCGATCGAGATCGAAGCTCCGGTGGACACACCGGCCATGCCGTTCATGCTGACGGAAGCGAAAGTTGCCGTGACGCCCCTCGGCCAGGGACGGCTGCGATTCGCCGGGACGCTGGAACTGGCAGGCCTGGACCTGTCCATCAATCGTCGCCGCGTCGACGCCATCATGCAGGCCGTGCCCCGCTACCTGCCGACGTGGAATCCTGCCGGTATGCAGGTGCATGAAGTCTGGCGTGGACTGCGCCCATGTACGCCCGATGGGCTCGCCATTCTCGGTCGGCCGCGTGCCTGGGACAACGTCGTGCTCGCCGCAGGCCACGCCATGATCGGTATGTCCCTGGGACCGGTGACGGGGCAGCTTGTGGGTCAAATCGTTGAGGGCCAGGCACCGGCATTTGATCTGCGTCTACTCGACCCGGATCGCTTCCATTGAACCCCGGATCCTGCCTGCCATGCGTTCTCTGAAGACAGCCACCAGCATACTGGCTGTGATCGCAGTCTGTCTGCTCTCGGGCGAACTGGCCCTGCGTGCGGCAGGCGCCCTGTGGGCCCCGGCGAGCGTACTGGTGTTGCATCACCGGATCCACGATGAAGATCTCGGCTGGCGGCTGAATCCGGCCTATCCCGATATCGATGCCTGGTGTTTCCGCAACGAGAGCGTACCGACCCAGGTGGATGTCGTCGTCCTGGGAGATTCGCAGTCCTACGGCTATGGCGTCGCCCCGGAACTCTCCTGGCCTCGTCAGCTGACGGCACTTTCGGGGTGGTCGACGTACACCATCGCCTGCTCGGGCTACAGTCCGGTGCACGGTCTGGCGATCTGGGATGATGTCGTGTCGCTGCAACCCAGAGTCATCGTTGCTGCCGTATATGCCGGCAACGATCTGTACGACTCGTTCGATCTCGTCTACGGTTATGGCCAGTTGCCCCATCTGCGCACGAAGAACGACCAGCGGCAGGCGCAGATCGCCGCGCTGGAAGCGTCCGGTCGACTGGCAAAGCAGGCCCGCCTGGTCACTCGTATGGGTCGACAGCCATGGCCGCTGCGTGATTTCCTGCGCGATCACTCCACCCTGTTTCACTTCTTTCGCCACGTCACCAATGGCTCCGCCGCCCTGGCCGGACGGCAACAGGATTCATGGCAATCAGCCCGGGCCTACGCCCTGCTGCACCCGGATTTCCTCTACGCCCACGATGGCGGTGCCGGATCGCGCACGACCCTGACCATCGCCAAGCGATTGTTGCCTCTCGATACGAGCGACCCGCGCATCGATGAAGGGCTGAACGTGACGTTGGGCGCTCTACGGGAGATGGCCGAACGAGCAACGGCTGCGGGTGCGCGCCTCGTTACGGTGTGGATCCCGACGAAAGAGCTCGTCTTTGCCCCGGGGCTGAACACGCAGGCCGTGCCACAGATGAATCAACTCATTGTCGCCGAAACGCACGTGCAACAACAGGTGCGCGACGCCACAGCCGATCTCGGCGTGACCTTCATCGACGCCCTGCCGGCCCTGCGCCACAGTCTCCGTCTGGGGGAGGGGCCGTACCCGGAGAGTGCTGATGGCCACCCCACCGCCATCGGCTATGCTCAGATCGCCCGCATCGTAGCCGCGGCGCTGCCGCGGCGCGATCAGTTGTAGAGGGTCCCATGCCTGCGTATTTTGCGCCCAGTCGAACCTTCTCAGTCGAACCTTCTCACTCATCCGCTGACGATTCATCAGGAGCGCTTCTCCCCTATGGCTGACCGACAACTGCTCTACATCGGCAATTACACCAAGGGAGCCGATGCCGCCATCTACCACGCTGAGGTCGACCCGGCGTCCGGAGCCCTCCGGCAGCTCGGCAAGACGAAGTGTGAGGATGCGCCGTCCTATCTCAGCCTGCACCCTTCAGGCAAGTATCTCTACGCCGTCTCTGAGGTCAATACCCACGATGGGGGCGGCGCCGTCAGCGCCTTCGCCATCGACGCGGATTCCGGCGATCTGACCTTCCTGAACCTGCAGCCCACGGGCGGCTCGCCCTGTCACAATACCGTCGATTCCTCCGGACGTTTTGTCCTGAGTGCCAACTACGGAGGCGGCAGTGTCGCCGTGCATCCCATTGCCGACGACGGCAGCCTCGGGCAGATGTCTGATTTCCGCCAGCACGAGGGATCGAGCCTCAATCCGCAGCGTCAGGAGGGCCCGCACGCACACTCGATCAACGTCGATCCCGGCAATCGTTTCGCCTTCTGCGCCGATCTCGGCCTCGACCAGGTCATCGTCTACGGTCTCGATCTCGACGCTGGCAAGCTGCAGGATCACAGCGTCGCGGCGGTCACCGCCGGCGCCGGGCCACGCCATTTCGCCATACATCCGCGTCGGCAACAGGCGTACGTCATCAATGAGATCAGCAACACCATCACGGCCTTCGACTGGGATGAGTCAGCAGGTACGTTGACCCAGATCCAGGAACTCTCGACGATCCCTGATGGCTGCAGCGACACGACACACACGGCCGATATCCACATCACGCCTGACGGTCGGCATCTGTACGGATCGAATCGCGGCCACGATTCGATCGCCATGTACTCCATCGATGGAGCGGGCCAGCTCACCGGACTGGGACATCAACCGGTGCCGGGCAATCCACGTAACTTCGTGCTCTCTCCCGACGGCGCCTTTCTCTATTCGGGCGGCGCGAATGACAACACGATCCCGGTGTTCCATATCGGTGACGATGGCCTGCTGACAGCTACAGGCAACTCCCTGGAAACGCCATCACCGGTGTGCCTGAAATTTCTCCCTCAATCGCGGAGGTAGCATCATCCGACCGAACAAGATTCGCCAGCTGCTCAATGACGGGAAGCCGACCATCGGTACCCATGTACACACAACATGGCCCAACATCGTCGAGGTTCTCGCCCTGACAGGCATGTATGATTACGTCGAGTTTGTCGCTGAGTACGGCGCCTACGACCTCCATGCCTTTGACGATTTCTGCCGCGCCGCCGAGTTGCACGATCTGGGTACGATGATCAAGGTCGAGCAGGAACCCCGTTCCTGGATCGCCTCGCGCGCCATCGGTTCCGGTTTCCAGTCGGTGCTGTTTTCCGATCCACGCAACGTCACAGATGCGCGCGAGTGTGTTGCCATTGCCCGGCCGGAAACACCGGAAGATGGTGGCACGTATGGTGTGGCGACACGTCGCTTCACATACATGGGCTACGGCGGTGGTCCCGAATATGTGCAGGCCCTGCGCGATATCGTTGTGGTGCTGATGATCGAGAAGAAGGGCGCCGTCGAGTCACTCGATGAGATCCTCGCGGTCCCGGGTATCGATATGGTTCAGTGGGGACCGTCAGATTACTCCATGAGCATCGGCAAAGCCGGCCAGGGCGGCTCCGCCGAGATCAAGGCGGTGGAAAAGCGCGTCATCGAAGCCTGCCTGGCGGCGGGCGTGCCACCCCGCGTCGAGATCAACACACCCGATGCGGCCAAGCACTACCTGGACATGGGTGTACGGCATTTCTGCATGGCGACGGACATCAACATCCTGCATGGCTGGTGGAAAACGAACGGCGAGCAATTGCGTCGCGCCGTGGAAGAGTGAGGGACGGATTCCCCCCTGGCGGCTCGCATCGATCCGCAGATGTTGATCGAGATCGAGGCCGAAGCGATTGTGGCATGTGTGCCGCCATGCACATGACAGACCTTCCTGCCGCATCATCCTCATGCTGAGGACGCGCCTCACGGACGCCTGGGTTCGTGGCACGAACCCGTGGTGTGGCTGGATTCGCTTGTTCCTGCTGCCCCTCATGCTTGTGCCCGTCTGGTTCGGCCATCTGTGGGGCGGCATGCTCGTCATGACGGTGTGGATGATGTTGCCTGTGCTGTTCCGCAAGCCAGCCTCTGGCAGCCGCTGGATGACCCGTGCCTGCATCGGCGTCCAGGTCTGGCGCAGTCGCCCTCTCGATGACCCTCTGGCTCTGCTGCTGCTGCTGGTGGTATGCCTGGCCCTGGCGCTGGGCATGGTCGCCGCCGGGCAGCAGACGCCAGTCCTGCTGGGTGCCTGTATCGTCAGCTACTTTGCCGCCTACCTTGGTTTTCTTGTCCGTCGCGCCCGCAGCTTTGATAGCTGGGCACGACGCCCTAAGGCGAGCTGATCGTGGCGATCGACGCCATTCTCTTCGACGTTGATGAGACGTTGTACGATCGCACGCTGGCGCAGGAATTGATCCTGGCGCGTCTGCCCCTCTGTCTGCCCGATCTGTTCGGCGACATCACCTTCGCTGCCTTGCAGGCGGCCTGGCAGGCATCGGACCGCGACACGGGGGACCACAAGTACACCGTCGCTGACATCCAGGCATCGCGGAGCGTGCGCAGCATGTTGTTCCTGCGCCACCTTGGCATTGCCGAGAGCCACACCGATACCGTGACCCGCTTCTACCTCGACACCTATCCAACCATCGCGGCACCCATCGCCGGCGCCGCCGAGGTGGTCGCCGCCTGCGCCGCACGGCGGCCCGTTGGCGTTGTTTCGAATGCCTACCCTGATGTGCAGTACGGCAAACTGGAGAGGCTGGGCCTGCGTCATCTCTTTCGCTGCATCGTTCTGTCGGAGGAGTACGGTGGACCTCGAAAGCCGGCGCCGGAGATCTTCCTGCGGGGCTGCGAACTGCTCGATTCGGCGCCGTCGGCAACGCTGTATGTGGGGGATTCCTTCGGCAACGATGTGATCGGCGCACAGGGTGCCGGCCTGCCTGCCTGCTGGTACAACCCCCGGGGACTGCCACGCCCGGATGGTGCCACCCCGCCGGCCTACGAACTGCAGTCACTGCACGAGCTCGAGCAGTTGCTCTGATCCCGACTGGACTCAGCTCGGATCGAAGTACTCGATCTCCGCCGTCTCGCCCTCTCGGTGGACCATGAGCAGCAGATCCCCGGGCCCGGCAACACAGACCGACACGGGAGAGATCACGACTTCATTGCTGATGCCATCCCGCTGTCCGGGAACGAGGTTTTCGTCCGTCAGCGACCAGCGCAGTCCCGTGGTGGTCACACCGTAGGCGGCGCCGTCCAGAGGTGACAGCGACAGCCGCAGGCCAACCCGGGCATGGAAGTGTGTCACCGTCCCGGCGCCCAGCAGCCGGATGTGGCAGTAATCATCAACCATCAGCAGCTGCAGGCGATCGGCGTAACGCTTCAGCAGACTCAGGTTCCACAAGGTGTGATCCGTGCGCCGGCCGGTGACACCCGTCAGCACCGCCGCCGTCACGCCCAGGGCCACGGCGTGACTCAGAACCTTGTTGAGATCGGTGCCCGTGTCATCGGCATCGATGCACACCTGGCGTTGCCTGGGCGTGTCCAGCAAGGTCCCCGACGATGTCGAATCCAGGTCACCGACGACGGCATCAGGTTCGGCGCCGTAGCGCCGCACCGTATCGGCACCCCCATCGGCGCACAACAACAGGTCCGGCGCGGCCGCCAGCAGTGCATCGAACAAGGCCCGTGACGGCGGCTCCCCGTTGCCGACGATGAGGGCTCTCATGGCCACATCGTCAGCGTCACCCCCGCCTGGCGGGGATCACCGTAGCTGACGTAGAGCGTTTCGGCGTAGGCTGGTGGCGCCAGCCCGAAGTAGAAGCCACGAACGGCATAGCGCGTGTCGAACAGGTTGCGCCCCCACAGGCGCACCAACCACTGGTCGGCGCGGTAACCAACGCTGCCGTTCCACAGTTGGTAGCCGGCGGCTCGCTGGTTGTGGCTGTCGGAGAAGTAGAACGCGTCCATGGCGCTGAACTCCAGCCCGGCCTGCGGTCCACGCGGCGCCGTCGTGCGCAATCCCAGGTGCAGGTTGTACGAGGGCGCGTGCGCTGCTTCGCGGTCCCCAAGGGTCAGGCTGCTACCAGCCGCAGTGGCGAAGGTGTAGTCATCGACGTGTGTCTGCAGGTACCCGAGCGATCCTGACACTTCTGCGAATGGCGTGATGGCGTAGCTGCCGTCGACCTCGATGCCGGCATTCCAACCGGTACCGGCATTGTTGGTGAAATAGACGAAGCTGTTCGGGTCACCGGCATCCTGCTGCGTGGACAGTTCCACCTGCTGCGAGGATCGACGGCCGTGGAAGGCGGTGACCGACGCACGACCACGAGCACCCGACCAGCGGAACCCCGCTTCGGCGTTGACCACATACTCCGGGTCATAGGGTCGATTGTCGGCGTCCAGTCGCGGATGCTGGTTGATACCGCCCGCACGATAGCCACGCGCCAGGGTGGCAAAGGCGCTGCGAGTCTCGCCAAGATCGACGTGCAGGCCGATGCGACCACCGACCAGCCACTGAGCCGTGTGGAAGCGCACAGCCTCGGTGCCACCGTTGGTGCGCCCGGCATAGATTGTCTCGTTGCGATCAGCGCGGGCTGTCGCCGTCAGTTGCAGACCTTGGCTCAGAACCCGGCGGTGCTGTGCGTACAGGGCCACCTCGTTGACATCGAATTGACTGACCAGATCCGTGGCATCGCCACCAAAGAGATACCCCGTGGCCTCCGCATCCTCCTGCAGACCACGGGCGAAAGCACCGAGCACGCCATGGCCGCCGATGCCTGGCAGGTTGTGGCGCAACAGCCGTACTTCCTGCGTCCACATCCGACGCTCACGATCCATGTCGTCAAAAAAATCGTAGGCGTAGCCCTCGATGGCGGGATCAAAACCGAACGGGGCCTGCAGCCAGTAGCCTTCGTTGCCCCAGTCGCTGTCGAAGGAGTAGTCACCATCGGTGCGGGCGTAGGACGAGATCGAAACCAGCTGCAGTTTGTCGGCCAATGGCATCTCAGCCCGCAGCGACAGACCTGCTGTGCGTTGCCCATCGACGCCCGGATTGTCGCTGTACGTCCGCAGCGCCTCATTGTTGTCCGGCGCCCAGGCGTCGTAGCCGTTGTCGGCATCGACGTAGAACCCCGTCGCCGTCCACCGGGACCCGCCGGCCGGCGTCCACAGCCCCTTCAATCGCGCCACGTTCTCCCGCCGACGGTTGGTGTCGTGGCGGCGCAGGAACTGGTTGTGTCGAAAGCCGTCGCTGCTGCCGTGGGAGTAGCCGGCCCGCAACGCCAGGGTGGTCGACACGGGCAGATTGACGTAACCGGCCACGTCCCGCAGCCCGTCGCTGCCCATGCCAGCGGACAGGCTCCGGGCGAAATGGTCCACCGGGTCGGCGGAGCGCATGTGGATGAGGCCGGCCATGGCGTTGGCGCCGAAGATCGTCGACTGCGGTCCGCGGTAGACTTCTATCTGCTCCAGGTCGAACAGCAGGCCCGCTGTACCGAGACCACTCAGATCGACATCGTCGACAACGGTGCCGACGGAAAAACTCGGCGACCCCTCGCCGGCATAGTTGGAGCGTTCACCGATGCCGCGAATCTGGAAATACTGCGGCCGCGATGTCCCCCCTGCCCAGTTCAGATTGGGAATGCTCGCTGTCACATCCTGCAGATGGCGCCGCTCCCGCAGACGAGCCGCCTCAAGTACGGTGACACTCGAGGTGGCCCGTTGCAACGATTGCTCCGTCCATCCGGCACGTACGATGAGCTCGCGCATGCGGGTCGACAGCGGCTGCAGGGTGATGCGGACAACGCCCTGTCCGGCAACGCGGCGACTGCGGTAGCCGACATGAGACACGGTCAACGAGTCGTGCACCGTGGCAAGGTGGAAGCACCCTTCATCGTCCGTGATGGCACCTTCGGTATGGGCACCTTCGGTGCTGGCACTGACATTGGCGCCTGCCACCGGGGCACCGGTGTCGGCATCGGTCACATAACCGATCCCTTCGGCGCCGGCGTCAACGGCGAGGCTCATGAGGAGTGCAAGGATGAGTTGGACATGCCGCATGGGAGCTTTTTCTCCTGCGGCGCGCTTATACAAGCGGGCCGCCGCTCCCAGCGAGGGGGGACTGCGACCCGTCGATACTGGCGGGACGCCACCGTAGTTGCCGACAGTTGCCTGTGGCGCTACGACGTTCCGTTTCCCTACGCTGGTGTGATCCAGGTCAGGTTCGAAGGGTGTGGTCTCAGGCCCCTTACAGCGCAGGCCACCCCCAACGGATTTGCGATGCAGCGAACGTAGCCATGGCGCGCACGGCAGGCAATGGTTGCCTACCTTACGCGGCAATGCACCCACAGGCCGTCGCCCCAGACTGTTGACGGACGAGCACCTGATAACCAACGGGAACCTATGTCGGCTCAACGTCCAAACGTCATCGTATTTCTCACCGACGATCAGGGCTATGGTGATCTGTCCTGTATGGGCTGCACAGACTTCCGCACGCCTTGCCTGGATCGCATGGCGCACGACGGCGTACGCTTCACCGACTGGTATTCAAACAGCCCCGTGTGCAGTCCGTCCCGCGCCGCCCTGCTCACCGGCCGCTATCCTGGCAATGCCGGCGTGCGTTCCATCCTCGCCGGTCACCGCACAGCCACCGGCCTGCCGTCGTATGTGCCGACACTGGCCACGGCTCTGCGCCACGAGGGATATGCGACCTACATGTCCGGTAAGTGGCACCTGGGACTGGCCCACGACTCGCGGCCACACAACCACGGTTTCGACCATTGGTTCGGTCACATGGCCGGATGCATCGACTACTACTCACACATCTTCTACTGGGGGGCCAACAATCCGGGCCCGGGCATCAATCCGACCCATGACCTGTGGCAGGATGGCGAGGAGATCTGGGATGACGGGCGCTATTTCACCGAGTTGATCACGGAACACGCCATCAACTACGTACGGGACGCTGCCCGCAGACAGCAGCCCTTCTTCCTCTACGTGCCATACAACGCCCCGCATTACCCCATGCATGCACCAGCGAAGTACGTCGATCGTTTCCAGCATCTGCCCTGGGATCGTCGCATCATGGCTGCCATGATCGGCGCCGTGGACGACAGCGTCGGTGAGATTCTGGCCGA
>CALFPI010000332.1 GCA_937919035.1 uncultured Gemmatimonadaceae bacterium | reverse complement strand
CCGGAACCTGCAGATCAATGGCGCTCACTGGCTTGTCAACGATGAGGTAGAGCCCGCCCTCTCCGGGACCGAAATCGGTATCGAAGGAGATCTCGCCGCCGCCGTCGACCCGTGAGACGCGCCTGTGCTGGACCAGATCATAGACGACGCCCTGTCGGCGCCGCACGGACAGACGTGCCGATGATGGCAGGCCCTGCTCCATGACCCGACCATGATGGCCGACATAGTCTCCGAAGGTTCGGTGGTCGTTGACAGCGAAGAGGTAATCGGCCTCTCCGTACTGCCGGAAGCGGAGGATCACTTCCTGATTATCGGAATCACCGTAGCGGTCGATGTAGGGGTCGAGATCGCGGCGCAGCTCACGCGCCAACTGTTGCAGTGCCGCCTTGTCCTCATCGGGGCGGCCCGTGCGAATGCGGCTCTCCAGGAGGATATCGGGCACAATACGCGGTGCGACATTCTCATCGGCCACAATGATGCCACCACGTGTCTGGAAGTGCTCGATCGCCTCTGCCACAGCTGCCGTCAGCACATCACAGGAGGGCATGACGAGAACGTCGAATTCGTCGAGACCATCACGAATCACCGTCTCGTCGTACAGGATTCGTGGCTGCAGCTGGGCGTACTGCAGGACCAGATGCACATCCGCCTCCCAGGATGCACTCCAGCCCTGTGTCCCCCGGTTGGCAAAAATCTGGGCGGCAAAACTCTCCAACACGGCGATCCTCGTGGGTCGATCCTGCTCTACGTGCAGCAGTGTTGGTCCCCAGCGGCTGAACCACATCACGCAACAACTGCGTCAGTGCAGGTCGCGTGCCCGGATGGGTAAACTGGTACGAACCCGTCTCGCTGGGTACGAGTGAGCCCCAGCCGTGATACATGATGCCCCGGATCGGCCGCGACAGCTTCACCCAGAGTGCCTCGCGCAGATGATCGGGGGAGATCGTGATGAAACGTGCCTCGGGCAGTTCGCGCTCCCAGTCGGCCCACGTGGACTCATCGGCGGGCAGTTCGGGTGCTGTCTGCGACCGGTACCAGATGATCTGGGTCATCTTCATGACCTGCTGCCCGGGTCGCCCCGCCGCCATGGCGAAGAGCTCATCCGTCGCCTGGCCCATCTTGATCGGATCGGGATAGGAGTAGGTCCACTGCGACAGGACGTCGACGTCACCCCCGGATCCCCACAGACTGGGAACCCGCACGGCAGGATCGAAGAAGGTCCACAGATCCTCCCGCCCGGTGGACTTCAGCCCCTCATGGACCTGGGTATGTAACCGGTTCCAGCCGTCCCCCTGCTTCCAGAACCAGCGATAGAACTGCAGCAGCGCATCGTCGTCGGGCACCACACGGTCTGCGGGAAAGGCCGACAGTGAGGCACGTCGCACACCACTCTTGCTGGTGGCAAGTTCGGGGATGTCGACGCCGGCGAAGTCGCGATAGGCCGCCCGGTCATGGTCATGGAAACACAGATCCGTCGCGTCACGAATCTCGGAATGCACCAGAGAGGCCTGCAGCGCCGGATAGTGGCCAAAGGTCTGCGCCACGGAGGCGCCGATGTTGTAGGCGTATGCCTGTACCTCAGGGAATGTGGCGCAGGTGTTTTCGCGCCCACGCGCCACCCCCTGGCGATCGACACGGTCGAAAGTTTCGCGCACACCTTCGGTGCGTCCCACCCAGCGACCGGGATACAGGTACACGGCGCCACCCAATCCGCGCGCCAGCAGGTCGTCAAGCATCTCGCCCGGCTCTGCCAGCTTGTCCTCGGCGACAGCCTGTGTCGGTGCACCGGCGTCCCACACCCGCCCATAGTCCTGCAGCCAGATCAGTTTGTGGGTGAAACCGATGTCGTTGAGGGTTTCGGCATCACCTCCGCCCCACATGAGTACCGGCATCCGTTCTATGGGTCGCGCCGTGATGACGATGGTGCGCGCCGTATCGATGCCCACCGGCTGACCGGCGACCTGCCCCGACACGTGCACGACCATGGGATAGTCGTCGGGTCGCAGACGGGCATCCACCTCAAGCCGCACCATTGCCTGCGCACCGGGCGCCAGTTGCCCGAGAGCAAAGGTCTGCAACGTCTGGGCAAGCTCGACCTGCACGCGGACATCGTCCACGACTTGTGCCAGGGTGTTGTGCAGCATGATGCGGGTGCTGGCGTCGGCCTCCATGCGCACGAAGGCGCGCCTTGAGGCGGCAAAATCCAGCAGGAGCCCCTCATCGGCCCACGACGCGGCGGCGGTGACCATGGTGCCTGCGAACCATAGGATCATCAACCAGTCTTTGCTGCGTGTCATCGCTGCAGGACCTCAATTTCAATCGGTTTCCAGATGCCACCGCCATGGGCGGTATTCATCGCCCGCACTGCGATATGGTTGGTCCGGCCCCAGTGCAGCAGGGAGGAAACATCGCGACGGAAGGGGACGTTCCAGCCACTTGGGCCGATGTCATGGTCGCCGGCGTAGACGCCGTTGATCCACAGCCACGCCGATTCGTCAACGCCGCCGAAACTGATATCCACGGCGAAGTTCGCCGGCTCCTCGGGCAGGTCGAAACTGCGTCGATACCAGGCAACACCGGTGTACTGGTATCCCGCTTCCTGCCAGACCTGCTCGATGGCGATCGCCGCCCAGTCGTGATCGTCGAATGCGGGGTCGAACCAGCCCTGACGATGCCCCTGGCGCAGAGGATCCAGCTGAAAATGCCAGTCCTCTTTTGGCAGGCGGATCGTCTCAGCTGCTGTGATGTCCAGATCCGTACCGCCGTCGCGCACCGAGGGTGCAAGGCGGAAGAAGGGCCACGTCGCCCGTGTGGCGATCTGTCGCACCTTGTCATCGCCATCTGCACAGGCGATCGCCAGCAGTTCCGTCACCCGTGCCGAATGCGGGCGTGACGACGCAAGGTGTTCCACGGCAAGCAGACGCACCAGCGAACTGCTGTCGGTAAGGGCCCGCTCCACTGCAGCCAGCGCCGTTTCGCCCCCGGCAGCGATCAGGGCTGACAGGCCCGTGCGCCGTACGAGCAGATCCTCATCTGCCAGTGTCAGCAACAATGCCTCCGAGGAACCATGACGTCCCAGCAGCCGTGCCGCCGTGCGTCGCACCATGACGTTGTCATCGCGCAGAGCCCGCACAAGCTGCTCCGCAGATACGTCCGCAGCCAGCAGCGCCTGTCTCCTGGCGCCGGCTGTCTGTGGCTCTACCCCACGGCCCATGCACCCCGTGATCATCAGTGCCATACACAATACGAGCGTGACTTGGTACGCCCATCCCATCAGTTGTCGTCTCATGCTTGTTGGGCAGAGGTCGGCTTCGGTGCACCCACAGCGGCATCCCACTGCCAGCGCTCCACATAGGGTGCCTGGGCATCCTGGCCGAAGATGATGTGCTCTGCACCGGACCGCTGCAACACAGCCGGGTCCACCACTCGGGCCATCTCATACTCACACCGTTGCCAGTGTCGACGCCATGGATTGAGCACGGCATAGCGATTGGCATCACTGCCGTTGGCAGATGGACCGTGCCACGTATTGACGTCAAAGAGCAGGACGGAGCCACGCGGAGCTTCCACGATGATCGCCTGCTGCAACGCGTCGGCAGGAATATCCAGTCCCTCGTGCAGGTGGCTTCCCGGCACCAGCCGCGTCGCTCCGTTGGTAGCCGTGAACTCGCTGATGCACCAGATCGAATTCAGCGCCATGACATGACTGGTGATCCGTCGGCCTGCGTCTGCCGGCGCCATCGATGCGGCGCGATTGTGTCCGGTAAGGGCACCGTCCGCGTGTAATCCCCCCTTGCCTTCCCCGGGGCGCAGCAATGAGCCATGCATAGCGCAGAGCAGAGCGTCGGCGCCCAGCATGTAGCGCACCATGGCCAGTACGGCTGGCACACGATAGAGTTGCTCGAAGATGGAAGCCTTGTTGAACAGCAGTTCAAATCCACCACGCTGCCGTTCGCCATCGAGACGATCCAACTGCGCCTGGGCCTCATCACACTGGGCCACTGTCAACTGGGGCGGCAGCAGGGCATAGCCCTGCCGTCGCAACTGCTGTGCGTGACTGTGCAGATCTTCAGATGTCATGCGTTTACCGGTATATTGTCGGGTTGTCGTCGCCTGCGCATGCTCCTATGCTGACACAAGTTATCCGCCTCGTCCACCCCCAAGGCACCCATGGCTCGATTTCGCACCGCCATCATCGCCTGCGCCCTGAGTCTGGCTCTCAACGCCTGCGCCGACAGAGAGGCAGCAGATCTTGTGGAGCGCCTCAAGACACGGGACGCAGAGGAACTGCACGAAGTGACAGGCAAGATCATTCGCCTGCCAAATTCCGTCGCCGTACCGGCCCTGCTGCAGGGCCTGCAGTCGGAAAAGTGGCGCACCCGCTACATGAGTGCCCAGTTGCTCGGAAAGTTTCAGGCACCGGAGGCGATCCCCGCTTTGATCGTCACCCTGGGGGATTCGATCGGTGGTGTCCAGGCAAAGGCGGCTGAAGCCCTGGGCAAGCTGGCAGCGCAACAGGCGACGACTCGGCTTATCGATTTGCTCGACAATGACAATGAGATCGTGCAGATTGCGGCGGCCAACGCGCTGGGCGGCATCGCCACACCCGCTGGCCTGCCATCCCTCTGCCGACTGGCGGCCACCAGGCGCCTGCAGCTGCGCACTGCCGCCATCAGCGCCCTCGGGCCCTGCCTGGACGATACGGCAGCCCCGGTACTCAGCCGGCAGGCCCGCGCAATCATCACTGCCGCTCTCCATGACACCCTGGCCCGCGTTCGCATTGCCGGCATTGTGGCGTTGCGCGGCGCGGATTATGAGGGGGCAATCGACGCTCTGCTAGGTCTGGTGACAGACCCATCGGCAGAAGTCCAGCACGTCGCGGTGCAGGCGCTGGGAGAAATCACCGACACCCGACATGCTGCCTGGCACGGCGACAGCCATCCTGATATGGGACGAATCACCAGCGTGCTGGACAGCGTCGTCGCCGGCTCGACAAACGTTGCCGTTGTGGCACGGGCCAGAGAAGCGCTGGCCAGGATCGCCGCTGCTGGCAAGATCAACGATCGCATCTGACCGGGACCCGGGGAACTTGCCGGATTGCGTTGCGACACCGAGGCTTTCCTCTCATGAACCCGCAAGCCAATCATGCCTGACGTGCTCTACATCTCCGATCTGGATGGCACGCTGCTGCAGCAGGATGGCACGCTGTCGAGTCGAAGTCACGCGCTGTTGACGACGTTGCTCGCCGACGGAGTTCCCTTCACCGTCGCCAGTGCGCGCAGCATCGGCTCGATCACCCCCATCCTGCGGGGCCTCGACCTGCCGTTGCCGGTGATCGAGTTCAACGGGGCATTTCTCTCCGACCTCTCCACAGGAGAACACCTGTGGATCAACGACATGCAGCAGCCGGTCCTCGGCAGGGTCTATGAGGCCATCACCGAACACGGACGGCGTCCCTTTGTCTCCACCTTTGATGGCCGTCACGACTGGGTCTATGCGCCTCCTGCGGCGCACGCCGGTATGCAGTGGTACATCGATGACCGATTGACCGCAGGGGATCCTCGTCTGCGCCAGGTCGACGACGAATCGGTCGCCCTGACGGAGCACGTCGTCTGTCTGAATGTTATCGACCGCCAGCAGAACCTGGTGCCGCTGGCGGTGCAGCTGGAGAGCTTCGGTGACGCCATTGATGTCACATTCTGGCGCAACGACTACTGCCCGGGATGGCACTGGCTCAGCATCCATGACGGCCTTGCCACCAAGGATCGGGCCGTGCGCTCCCTTGTCGAACACCTCGGTCTTGGCAACGTGGAGATTGTCGCCTTTGGTGACGAGAGCAACGATATCGCCATGATCCGCAGCGCCCACCGCGGCATCGCCGTAGCCAACGCCATTGCCGAAGTGCAGGCCGTCGCCGACGAGATCATCGGCGCCAATACCGAAGACAGCGTGCCGCGCTACATTCAGACGGACTGGCTCGCACGTCGCCACCGATGAGGATCGATTGGGGATGAAAGTGGCGGCTGGGCCAACAGGAAGATCGACGCATCTCACCGGGCACATGGCAACCACGCTGCCGGCGGCTGTGTTCATCGTCGCGCATCTGTACGCACGCCTCCGGCCGGCAAGTCTGTGGGGCGTTGACAGCCTCACATACTACGGGCCGCTGACGTGTGCCCTCTTTGTGGCGCTGCCCCTGCTGGCCCTGACCCTGCCCGTGTCCCTGCTACCAGCCGCGGTACGGCAGCGGATCTCCGGGTTGATACTGCCACCATGGTTTGGCTGGGGTCTGGCTGTCGCTGCTCTGCCCTTGTTCTGGTTCGGTCGGGTGCGGGTCCATGCCCTCGGCGACAGCGTCAAGTGGTTCGCCGTCGTCGGCAATGCCATCGGTCACTACCGTCCCTTCAGCGACATTCCCTGGCACAACGCCAGCCTCAAGGTACCCGGGCTGGAATTCATCAACTTCCAGCAGGCCCTCGATCTGCTGCTGCATGTCGGTGTCTACGCCCTGCTCCACACCTTCGGTGTCACCGAACCGCAACGGGCCTACGAGTGGGTCAGCATCCTCGCCGGTGGGCTCTACGTGCTGGCCCTGTGGAGTCTGGCGCTGCGACTGTCGACTTCGTCGGGCAACCGCCTCGCCGTCTTCGGTTTCTTGCTCAGCCTGGGGACCCTGCAGCTGTTCTGCGGCTACGGCGAGAGCTACACCCTCGTCACGTTGCTCTGTGTGCTGTATTTGACCTGTGCCGTGGATGCCCTGCGCGGTTCGCGTCCCCTGTGGCAGGCGGGCGCGATTCTCGCTCTTGCCGGTGCCACACACATGCTTGCCGTGTCGCTGGCGCCCTCCTTTGCCCTGCTTCTCTGGCACCATGGGCGCTGGGGTGCCATGCTGCGGCGTCGGCGTGTGCAGGTGCCACTGGCCGTGTTCGGACTCCTTGGCGCCGTTCTCGTCTACACGGGCTTCTACCAGGGCCTGCACCTGCCCCTGCTCACCTCGGATGCACCGGGTCGCTATGCCCTGCTGTCGTGGCGTCACGTCGCCACGCTGGGCAACGCTCTGCTGCTCACGGGACCCTTCGCGCTATTCTGGGGATTGCTCGCCCTGTGCAGGCAGCCGCCATCGACCCGCGAACTGCGCTTCCTCGGCGTCGCAGCTCTGGGGGCGGCCTTGCTCGTCGGCGTGCATGACATCACCATGGGCGGCCGCGACTGGGATCTGATGTCCTTTCCGACGCTGCTGGTCGCTGCCTGGGGCATCCTGTCGCTGCAGACCCTTGTACCCGGTGAGACCACTCATCCCCTTGTCCGGTCGATCCTCCCCGTCATGGCGCTGCACACGCTGCCGTGGATCGGCGTCAATGCCAGCCCGACCCGGGCAACGCAACGCCTGGAACAACTGCTGCTGGGTGATACGAACCAGTCCACCCACTACCGCGCCTGGACCCTCGGCTACTACTACCTGGAGCATGGCGAGCGTGGTGCTGCGGCAGCCACGGCATTTGCTGATGCTGTGGCTCAGGCACCAGCAGAAACAATTGACACACCAGGAACACGGGAGTTTTCCTATCGCAAGTATTACGCCTCCGCGCTGGTGCGTTCCGGGCGTCGCGGCGAAGCTCTTGTGATGATTCGCGATATCTATCATCGGCAGCCGAATCCCTATGAGGGGACCGATGACATCACCCTGCACTGGGACTGGGCACGCGCCAGTTTCCGCCTGGCCGAAGAGGCTGCGGCCAGGGCTGACAGCACCTCGGCGCGAGAACTGTGGACCGAGTCCCGCATTGCTCTGGAACGTCTGGCGTCGTGGGTCGATTCACCTGGCTCGCATGAAGATCTGGCGACCGTCCTCGATCGTCTGGGGTACCACAATGAAGCCATCCTCGAACGCTATCTTCGGATCCGCCCCGAGCAGGATGCGGTGGAGATGATGCTGAATGAGGGGGACAGTCATCTGGCCGCCCACGAGCCGAATCTGGCGGCCGTTGCTTACGGAGCACTGCTGCGTGGCCAGGCGGGGCAGGCTCTGGATGCAGCACAGTATCTACGCGTCGGCATCCGCCTGTACAAGGCGGGTGACCTGCAACAGGCGATCGTCGCCCTGCGTCAGTCCGTCGCCCTGGAAGCGGAAAATGAGCTGGCCCAGCGCAATCTGGGCTGGCTGCTGCTGCTGGCGGAAAACACCGACGATGCCGTGCGACACCTGCATGATGCCGTCAGCATCCGCGCTACAGCAGAGGCCATGTTCACCCTCGCCTTCGCGCATATGGCGGCCGGTCAACCCGACAGCTCGGCCGCAGCCTATGCCGACGCCGTCCGCACGTATGGCGTGGAGGGCGGAGCACTTGTGGGCGCAAGAGACAATCTCACCTGGTTGATCGGCCGCGGTGTGCAGGCCGAGCCGGCTCGGGCGATCCGCCAGCTGTACTGGCCGGAACCATGAGTAACAACGATCCAACACCCCCGCGTATCGCCACGGGTGCAATGTTCCCATGGCCGGCCCTGGTCTGTGTCTCGTTGTGGGCCCTGCTGTCCTGCGTTGACGTGCAGATCGCCTATGCCCGCAGCGAAATGCGTGTGGCCATCGACAGCCTCGGATGGGCTGCCGGCCCCGGGTTGCTGCCCTCCCTGCTGGGCATTCTGCTGCTCGTTGTTGCCAGTGGGCTGCGCCAGTACGGCGCCCGGGGTTTTGGTCGGCTCGCCAGCCTAGCCGCCCTGTTGAGCCTGGCCAGACTCCTGAGCCTGTGGCAGCCCGTGGCGGCCCTGTTTCCCCTGCTCAGCATGTTGTGGTCGCCCCATGCCAGTTGGGCTCTGGCGAGCACCGTGCTGGTCGTGCTGGTGCCGGCTCTGCGAGCCACCCCTGCGCTGGCCGCAATGGCCCGCACGTTGACCACGGGGCGCCTGGTGGGTGGCATCTTCGTCGTGGCCACCGTTGTCTACAGCGCCTGGGCCGTATACGTCAGCCAGATGACCATGGTGCAAGGCGATGAAGCCCACTACCTGCTGGTCACGCAGAGCCTGCTGCGCGACGGCGACATCGACCTGCACAACAACGGCAGCCGCCAGGACATTGCCGAGTTCCGCCAGCTGCCCTTTGAAATGCACCGCGCACCATCCTCCCCGACGGGCACATCGTACAGCGTGCATCCCCCGGGATTGTCGGCCCTGCTGATGCCGGCATATGCCGCGGGGGTCGACCTCTGGCAGAATCCGCGGCTCGCCTGCTACCTGTTTCTCGCCGGCGTCACCGCTGCCGTTCTCAGCCTGCTGTTTCTGTGGCTCGTACGTCTGGGGTATGGACGCTGGCTGCCGCTGCTGACGATCGGCATTATCGGTTCCACGGCGCCGACGGCGTTCTACAGTGTCCAAATCTACCCGGATTTTGCCGCAGTCCTCGTCGCTGCCGTGGTCCTGGTCCTGCTGTCCCACTGGCAGGTTGCCGGTATTAGGCGTGCCGCTCTGGGTCGTAGCGAGCCCCTGGTCCTGTTTTTCCTGGCCATGGCTCTTGGGGTCCTGCCGTTGCTGCACCCACGGTTCCTGCCCCTGTCGCTGGGGCTCGGTCTGCTGTTGCTACTGCAGGCGCATACCAGCGACAGACGCCGGTGGAGCCTTGTTGCCCTGTGTGTGGCAGTTGTGCTTTGCACCGCCGCCCAGATTGGTTACCACCTCACCATCAGCGGCGACTGGCTTGGCCACATGCGCCCGGGCAACGCCTGGGATGACGAAGCACTGAAGCTGTCCACCTGGGCCGTTTCCTTGCCGGGACACTGGCTGCACGCAACAAAGGGTGCCGTCGCCAATGCGCCCGTTCTGCTGCTGGCGTTTGTCGGTGCCGGGCGACTCCTGCGCGACCGGGACCGCCGCCTCCTCGTCGCCGCCGGGCTCTATGGTGTGACGGTCGTCGTCAACGGCATGCACCCCGACTGGACCTTTGGCTTCGGCATGCCCGCTCGGTTCCTGACGTCCGGCATGCCGGCGTTGTCTCTGTTGCTCTGCGCCGCCCTCAGCTTCATGCTGCGCCGCCCGACGACGATGTTTCTGGCAGCCATGCTGCTGGCCTTGAGCTGGGAAACGCTGGCGCTGCTGTGGACCATGCCCACAATGGCCTATAACGGCGAACACCTCTTCCTGCGCAGCATGGCCCGCTTCTACCCCCTGGAGGCACATCTCGCTGCGAGTGAGACGAACACCTTGCCCCTCGCCGACGTCCTGTTGTGGCTGACGGTAGTGGCCACTCTCGTCGGTATCGGATACGGGTTCGGTCGTGGATTCGGTCGTGGATTCGGTCGTGGATTCGGTCGTGGATTCGGTTGGCCCTGGCGCCCGACCTTGATGTGCAGCCTCTCTGCCATAGCCCCTGTGCTGTGGGGATGGTCGCCGACGAGCACCGCCCGATTGGCGGACCGCGTGTCGCCCTTCCTGCTGACCCTTGCCGACAACGACCCCGATCTGCGCGGCTTCCACGTGCGTCACACGATGGACCTGAAGCACTACATGGCAACCACGGGACGGCAGCGCGCCGACGGCGTTCGCCAAGCGGATGGACGGCTGGACCCACCGGGTCTGCTGACGTCGTTCTACCTGCCGTTCCAGCGCCGCGGTCTGCACGAGATCACGGTTAATGACTACGTCGTCGATGGCGCCCACGACGCTACCGACGGATCGCCGGAATATGTCGTATTCACCCATCGTCGGACACTGCCGGCCGTGCAACGCTGGGAAACACGTCACTATCTGCCTGTGGCTCGTGCGGAGGGCAGCTTCCGGCGGCCCTACCTCGTCGAGGATGTGGGGCTGGGCTATGTCTATTTCCCCTTCTCCGGGCAGCGCAACATGACGGCAGGCACCGTCAATGCCGCCTTTCACCCCCTGTCACTGCGTACGGCATCACATCCACTGCCGCCACTCACGATCGACGCGGGCTCCGCACCCATATTCGCAGGTGCGGACCAGCTGTTGGAGCGGGGACGCTACCGGGCTCGATTCAGCCTCGAGGGCAATGCCTGGAGCAGCTTTCTGCAACCACACCCGGTGTCGGTGCTGATGGCGGTCCTTGCCGGCGCCCCCGAGGATGAGAGCGGTCTGCAGGAGATGGGCGAGCACTGGTTGCACGAGGATCGTCACTTACAGAGCGTCTTTGCCGATACCCACCTGGTCCGCCCCCTTGTGGAGCGGTTGCAGGCACCATGGTGGCTGCACGTTCCGGGTAGCAACGATGCCTATGATGTCGTGTTCTCTGTGCCGGAGCAGCGGCGTGTGCGGTTGCTTCTGCGGTATGACGGGCCTGCAACACTGAGACTGGATCATATCTCGTTGTTCGAAGAGGAAATCCTGGAGTAGTCAGCGCAGCAAGATGCATCCGGCTTCAGCGAACTCCAAGACGCGGGGATCTGGAATGGCAGAAGAACCACCTTACGAGTGGCACAGTGACAGCAGCACGGCTGTCCGAGCGGCCGAAGCCTATGTCATCAGCACGGACCGCACCCGTCTCGACATCGACGTCATTCACGATTTTCTCACCCACAGCTACTGGGTCCCGGGCATTCCCCGAGATCTGGTGCAGGTATCACTGGAGCACTCCCTTTGTTTTGGTCTGCACGCGTCGCATGGGCAGGTGGGTTTTGCCCGGGTCGTTACGGACTACAGCCGCATGGCACACATCATGGACGTTTTTGTTGTGCCTGCACATCGGGGGCGTGGGCTGGGCATCTGGCTCGTGCAGTGCATCGTCGATTGTCCGTCCCTGCAGGGGATGGGCATGACCCTGGCCACTGCGGATGCCCACGAACTCTACCGGCGCTTCGGTTTCATGGGTGTTGCCTCCACCGAGTCGCAGATGCGGCGGCCGCAGGAGAATCCCTGGCATCGTCCGGAGTTGATCCGTCGATGACGTCACCGTGTGCGGGATCAGTATCATCCATCTGATTCGCCTTGCGCTGGGCCGCGTCCTCGGTTGATGTTTCTGCGCATGCTGGAAACATCCCACACATGTGGACCGCTCTGCCGTGTCGAGCTGCGCGCGCCTGACAGCGATCTCATCGAGCTGTCGAGCGCGCTGGATGGCGCCGTCTGATGCGCATCGCCATGGGTCAATTGTTGCAGGAGACGAACTCGCTCAATCCGGTTTTGACACAGCGGGCGGACTTTGAACTCTACGGGCTCGTCAGTGGTGCCGCCGTTGTTGAACGGTATGGAGATGTCGGCGAACTGGCAGGTTTTTCCGCCTTGCCTGAAGAGATGGGCCACGCCATCGACTGGCACGGCCTGCTGCGAGCCGTCGCCTGGTCCGGTGGTCCACTGGCGCGGGGTCTGCTGGCAGAACTGATCGATGCCATGACGGCACCGTTGCGGACGACGCTGGTCGACGGTGTCCTGCTGTCCCTGCACGGCGCCCAGTCCGCGGTGGACGAGGTCGATGTCAGTGGTCACATGCTGCAGGCTGTACGTGCCGCCGTCGGCGCCAATGTCCCTATCGTTGCCACTCTCGACCTGCATGCCAACATCACGCCGCTGATGGCGATCGAGGCGGACGTGCTCGTGGGCTACCACACATTCCCGCATGTCGACCATGTCAGTGCCGGCCGCCGGGCAGCGCGCTGCCTGGCGCGTATGCTGCGCGACGACACGCGACCCGCCGTACGTATGTACAAGATTCCCATGGTTGTCAGCAGCGAAGGCCGCGCCACCGATGACGGGGTGCAGGCGGAGTTGTGGCGGCAGATCGTCGCCGCCGAGGCCAATGACGATGTCGCCTCGGTGGGCCTGTACATGGTGCAACCCTGGCTCGATGCGCCCTGGCTCGGCTGGACGCTGTACCAGGCCCACTTCGGCGCGGCCCCGCCCTTTGATGAGGTCGCCGTCGGTCAGGCGTGCTGGCAGACCCGTCGACATCGTCAGATCGACTACGTGACACCGGCAGGGCTGCTGCCGGCAGCCCGCGCCATCGCGGGTGGACCCGTCGCCGTATCCGAGGGACACGACGCCACCAACAGTGGTGCCCCAGGGGACAGCACCCATCTGCTGGCAGCGATGGTCGCGGAGGAAATTGGTGGGGGGGGCGGTCTCTGTTTCTGTGTCGATCCGGAAGCCGTCGCCCGCTGTCATGATGCCGGTGTCGGCGCCATCCTATCGCTGGCCATCGGTGGCAGGCGGGACCCCTTCTCCAACCCCCTTGCGGTGCAGGGGACAGTGGACGACGTCGGTCGTCTGCGCTACACCCTCAGTGGTCATGGGGGTCACAATCTCCCCGTCGACATGGGGCGCATGGCGCGTCTGCGTGTATCGGATACGACCATCGTGCTGGTGGAGGCAACGGGACCTGGCAGTTCGCCCCTGCTGTACACGGCGGCTGGCGCCGATCCACGCACATGCAAGCTCGTGCTGGCCAAGAGCCCCGAGGGCTTCCGCGCCGACTATGAACCATTCGCCGCCGGCATCCTCTACGCAGCGGCACCCGGATGTGCCACCCCCTTCATCGAGCAGATCATGCAGCAGCTGTCGAATCATCCCGTCTTCCCATTCGATGACCTGGACAAGGTGTCACAGGCGGCCTGGGCGGGACTCGTATACCAACGTGGAGCCCGATCGTGAATCGTGATGTCTTGTTCGAACGTGCCCGCAAGTGCCTGCCCGGCGGCGTCTGCGCCTCGACCCGCCTGAACACCGCGCTCGGGCACCCGCTGTACGTGGAACGTGCCGAAGGCTCACGTCTGTACGGCGTGGACGGCAATTCTTATCTGGACATGTCGTGCGGCCATGGCGCGACGCTGCTCGGCCATGGGCACCCCGCCGTGCGCGAGGCACTACGACGGGCCGCCGATCTGGGCATCTGCTGCTCCTCGGACATGGTGCATCACGTGGAACTGGCCGAACAACTGTGCGCCCTGATCCCCTCGGCAGAACGGGTGCGCTTCACGAACTCGGGCAGCGAGGCGACGCTGCATGCCATCCGTCTTTGCCGTGCCGCCACCGGCCGCGATCGCATCCTGCGGTTTACCGGGCACTTCCACGGCTACCACGAGCACACCTTTATCGGTGGCCATGTACCGGCGGACCAGCTCGACAACCCTTCCGCCTACCGCGAGTCTCCCGGGATCCCGCAGGCGATGACGCAGTTCATCGTGTCGATCCCCTTCAACGATCTGGGCGCCGTGGAGAAGGTGCTTCAGGAGCAGGGCGAGCAGATCGCCACGCTGATTCTCGAACCGGTCGACTTCAACTCCGGTGGCATCCCGCCCCTGCCAGGATACCTGCAGGGATTGCGCGAGTTGACGAGCCAGTACGGGGTGCTGCTGTTCTTTGATGAAATCCAAACGAGCTTCAAGAAGAGCACCGGCGGTGCGCAGGCCGACTTTGCTGTCACGCCTGATATCTGCACCATCGGCAAGTCTCTTGGCGGCGGCCTGCCCCTGTCGGCCATCTGCGCCGGCGCCGAACTCATGGACATGTACAAACCCGTGGGCGACGTGACCCACTCGGGCACCTTCATGGCCCCCCTGCCGAATGTGCTCGGCGGTCTGGCCTTTCTCGAGCAGGTGACCCAACCCTCGTTCTACCCCGACCTGCTCACCGAATTCGAGCACTTCTATACGCAGGTCGATGCCATGATCCTGCGCTACGGGATCCCGGTGCAGGTGCCGCGACACGGCGCCCGTTTCGGCGTCATCGTCGGCCTGGACCAGCCGCCAGTGGACTATCGTGATGCCCTGCAACACCGCAAGGATCTCTGGCTGACCTTCATCCGCCACGCCTTCAAACGCGGGGTCTACTTTCATGACTACGGGGGCAACCCGTGTCACCACGGCTTCAGCTTCGCCCACTCCCGCAGTGACATCGACGACATCCTGCAGGTGATGGACGAGTCCTTCGGCGTCATTGCACCGCTGTTCTAGTCGCCAAAAAAACCGCCGAGCCTCACAGATCGTGAGGCCCGGCGGTTGAACAGAAATTGCGGATCGAGGTCCTGACGGCTCAGAAGCTCCAGTTCACAATCGGCAGGAAACCACGTGGCTTGCCGGAGCGCACCAGGTTGATGAGGCCGATCTGCAGGCCGTCGAGGTCCTGTGCCGTATTCCACAGACCGAACTGCAGACCATGAAAGTCGCCGGCGCAGTTGTACCAGCCGCTCTGCAGGCCGCTGAAACGACCTTTGGTGACGTTGACAAAGCCCGTCTGCCAGCCTTTGAAATCACCGGAGACGCGGTTGTAGAAACCGTCCTGCAGGCCTTTGAAGTTGCCATCATTGAGATGCACGAGCCCCCACTGCAGGCCGACCTGATCCCCCGAAGTCTTGCTTACCAGGCCCAGGTCGAGCCCGGAGACGTTGGCATTCTCGCCGTAGATGAGTACCAGACGCAGGCCTTTGACCGACGAACCGGCACCGGCGATCTGCAGCGGCGGGACGAGCGACACCTCAATGGGCGCCGCCGACGCTGCGACGGCAGTGCCGGCGAATGCAGCCACAAGGGCTGCGACGATGAAACGTTTCATAGGTGTATCTCCAAGGAAATCGAGTTGTCCCGAGTGTATGGGTGATGGGGGAATCCGGCCAACCAGGAAATGCCCTGGACTTGCCGCCGTGCTCCCCTGCAACCGACCTTGCATCTATGGACCTGCCACAACAGTTGCTGGAGAAAGTCCCGCGAATGTTCGGGGACAAGGGGCGTGCCTATGGTGGCTGCGGCGCCGCACACTTGCTCGAGTGGCCGGTTGGACTGCCCACAGCTGCACTGGCTGCGGCGACCTTCGTGGACTGCATTCTGGGGACATCCTGGTCACTGGAGGATGAAGGGTCCCTTGATCTTGCCCCGAAGCTGGCCCATGCACACATGCTGCAACGGTTCCTCTGATCGCGTTCGCGCCTGCGGCAGGATTTGTCGATATTACAGGGCGGTCCGTCCCACTGGCGCCATGCGGGGGTAAAACCGACATTTGTCCAAATAGCTCATAGTCAGTGCGACACATGCCCACGGAAAAAGAGGAAGATGGCTGCAGAAACGCCTTCCCCAGAGTCAAAAGAGGGCCGACGCGCCTGGCGTAGTGCCGTCGCCCAGTTCGAAACTCCCAGTCTGTCACGCAGCCTACGGCAGATTGCCGACACCCTGCTCCCGTACTTTGCCCTGCTGTGCCTGATGTACTGGTCTCTGGGCGTGTCCTATTGGCTCACTCTGGCACTGGCCATTCCTGCCGCCGGGTTCCTGACAAGAAATTTCATCATCTTCC
>CALFPI010000331.1 GCA_937919035.1 uncultured Gemmatimonadaceae bacterium | reverse complement strand
GGCGACTGTCGAACTCAGTTGCTCGCCTTGCTGGCCCCGGCAACCAGAAATACATCACCATGGGAGCCCACGAAGGCGCCATGCACCGGAGCCGCCAGGCCTGGCAGCGTCGAGACATCGATACCGACACGCGCAATGGCAGGGCTCTGCCAGAGAACAAAGGCCAGTACAAGGGCCAGCACGGATCTGCGGCTCATGAAATCTGCCTGGTAATGAGTGTCAGCGAACCAGGGCCAGCATCTGCACCATCTTGTGGTCGCCTGTCACAAGCTGCGCCAGATAGACCCCGCTGGCAACGTCATAACCGGCTGTGTCCCGACCATCCCAGACCTTACTGTAGATCCCGGCGGCAAACTCAGCGTCCGCCAGAGTTCGCACTCGTTGGCCAAGGACATTGTAGATTGACAGCTGTACGGCGCCGGCTTCGGGCAGACCGAAGCGAAGGCTGACACTGCTGTTGAACGGATTCGGTGCCGCGGGGTAGAGTAACAACTCTTCCGGGCGTGGTGCCAGCACCTTTGCCGCAATCTGACCATCGTTCAGCTCCACCGCCGTGATTGCCAGATAGTCGGTGAGATCAGACGCCGCCAGCAGAGGCTGCACCTGGACATCGGCAAGGATCTGTCGTCCGTCTCTGCTGCTGCCACCGGCAAAAACGTACAGCGCACGCCCCTCACCCGTCTCCACGAACACACCCTCATAGCCCCGCAGGCCTGTGCCCGGTTTGATTGAGGTGAGTGTCAATTGTTGCGGGTCCCAGGTCAGTTGCATCGTCCCCGAAAGCAGACCTGCCGCGTCATCGACGTAGACCGGGATCGTCCAGCTGCCATCACGCTGGGGTTCAGGGGCCGAAAGATGCACGGCCTTCTCGGACGGGGACGGAACCTGCAGATCCGCCGCAGGCACCGGCAGCGTAGCCACCAGCCCCTGGGTATAACGCAGAATCCATGCCGCATCCAGCGGCGTCAGATCTGCGGCTGCGCTGTTGAGACGAACGTGTGCCTGCGCCTGGGCGAACTCGGGAATCGCCTCAACTCCGAGGACGTAGCGCAACACCTGGCGGGCATCATCGACCGCCACGGTTCGGTCCCCATCAACATCACCCATGATGTCCTCATACACCGCTCGCAGCCGGAACCGTCGCAGCCCCTGCGGCCCCGACCGGAAATCTTGCGCAGGCGTCCGTGCGATGTCGGCGCTGATCACGGTGTCTGCCAGTGCATCTTCGAGGCTGATCCGGTACCCGGAGGGCATTGCGCCCGGATTCGTCCACACCCAGGTGAGTTCGGTATCGACGGCCTGTGTCTCAACAACGAATTCCCACGTCTGTGCCAGCCAGTCAGGATCACGCAGATCATAGGTGTAACGGTTGGGCCGGTCTGGCCAGTAGGTCTGCGGATCCGTCGCATCACCGTGCGGGAAGTAGACGTACAGGTAGGGCTGCCGCAGTCCGGTCAGATCGAGCGCGTCGAGCGGATCCCAACGGCGCGAAGCGTCCACGTGCACACCGGCTCGATTGTTCGGATCGCGCAGAGCGACGCTGATGGTACCGGATTCTGTCGGTACCTGCGCCACGCCTTCCACCGAAAACTCGATGAACCAATCCGTCGGGGACGCTCGTGACTGCAGGGTCTTGCTCAGCGACTCCGTGGCTTCCACCGGTGGGATCAGCAACTCAAGTCTGCGGTCGCTGGCGAGTTGTTCCACCCAGAAGCCTCCCCAACTACTGATGAGGCCGCCTTGGCTGGCATCGATGGGCAGATAGGTTTGTTCCGCCCAGTCCCACAGATAGGCGTGCCCATCAATCACCTCAAGTTCAGCGGCATCAGCGATCGACAGTTCGGTAGCGGCGTCAACGTCGCGCACGCGAGTGTTGGCCCAGTCGATATCGAAATTGAACGGATTGGCCAATTGGTTGAAGCCATTGCTGCCCGACACCGTCAGTGGTATGACAAAGTCCCCCGTGTTCGCCACCAGCGTACCATCGACAGTTACCGAATCGCCACTGGCATTGCCGTTGCCATCGATGATCGACCACCACTGGATCAGCCAGAAACCTCGCCCCGGCAGCAGATCAGGTGGCGACCCCGCTGCACCCAGGTCCTCTCCGTAGTAGACGTAGTCATTCTGTGCCGTGTCCCAGCGAACCACCCGCACCCACTCCCCCCAGATGTTCTCCCCATTCTCACCGGGAAAGTCGTCGCTCAGCACAGCGTTGGGACTGGAATCAGACGGCGTGACTGGGACCCCCGCCAGCAGATAGGTCGCCCAGGGCAAACCGCCCTGAACGAGGCGTACACCGCCGGACCGCGATGCTTCCGCTGTGTTACCCCAGGCCCCCATGTTGACCCGATTGCCATTGGGGGAAGTCTCGTTGGCAAAACTGTCGCGGGGATCGCCGGCGTCGATCGTCGGGCCCGTCTCGGCATCACTGACGAAATTGCTGCCGTCCCAGTGCCCCGCCTGACTGGCGACGTGCAGATCCATGGAGGCTGGCGAAACAGCGTCGGCGATAAAGCGCGGATTCAACGACATGCTGTGCGCATCCAGGCCTGTTTCATCCCGCCAGTCTGTCAGCGTGGTGAAGTCGACCCCCTCAATCCGGCCCACATGTCCGCCGACCATAGGGTGCAGGTCGTTGTAATCGAGCAGGTCGAAGGTCTGGCCCACTGCCTTGTCGAGCTCAATCGCCGTGCCCACGTCGTGGATGATGCAGTTGCGCACAACGTGGCCGTCACCGGCCGCTTTGCCGCCACCGCGAAACGCCAGCCCCTGAGCAAAGCCCGTGATGGATACATTGACGAGGGAATCGACATCGGTGTTCTGATCGAAATAGATGCCTTGTGTGCCAGAGCCATCCCCCAGAACGAGGACGTTGCGCACGCTGTTGTTGTCCGCATCCTTGCCCAGATGGATGCCGATATCCGCATGGTTGATGCGTACGTCATGTATGCTGGTTCGGGCCGCCTCTACGAGACGTATGCCAGCGGTATTGCCATTGCCATCAATGATGATATCCGCAAGGGTTACCCCATCGGCCGAGCTGACGATGACACCCACCTTCTGATCAGCTTCGATACGAAAGCCTGTCAGCACGGCGTAGTCCGTCTTGATGAGAACGGCGTCTCTGTTGTTCGGCCCGACGATCGTCGGATTCTGGCCGATGGCGGCTCTCACGGTGACGGAATAGCTCTCATCCGCGGTGCGATTGAGCGTCACCTCTTCTTCATAGCGACCACTGTCGAGGACTTCGACGACGTAGTGCGTCTCCAGTCGGATCAGGTCTCCGGGAATGGCGTTGATAGCATGCTGAATCGAATCCCACGGATCTGCACGATCATCCTCCGTGCCGTTGTTGCTGCCCGTCGTGGCGACATAGAGAAAGACCGTGTCGCGTCCCGCCGTGAAGGCTGACGTCAGCGACGGACCGGCAACGTGCCCTGCCGTATCCGTCGCCCACAGGCCGGCAAAGTATTGCACTCCCCTCTGCAGTCCGGTCACCATCGACGTCGATGTCGATGTCGATGCCAATGCCGCATCGTTTGTGGCCGTCCAGGCTGCCGCATCGCCGCTTTGCCCCTCAACCTCGCTCTGGTTGGTCCCATACCACAGGTCGTAACCGGCAAAGTTGGTCTCAGTCGCCGCTGTCCAGGTGAATGTGAGGGACGAGACATCGAAGTCTGTGACGGCAAGGTCGGTGGGGCTCGTTGGCGCCACATTGTCCACAACAACCTGCTGCACGGCAGGCGTGTCCTGGTCGGAGCCGCCATCGTTCACCGTCAAGCGCAGCCAATAGAGAGCGTTCGCCGTCGGCACATCCGTCGCCGAGGCCCAGGTGAAGGACACGGTATTGCTGCCGGCAGACGTAACGATCTTCGTGTCGCTCCCGGCACCCAACTGGTAGCCGGCGCCATTGTCCAGCCCGGGCGGGCCGCCGCTGTCGTCATGGTCTGCAACAACCGGCCCGGTGAGAGTCGCCTGTTGGTAGGTGCCGTTCTCGGTGGCGCTCCATTCGATCCGTGCCTGCGTATCGCCGCCTGCCGAATGATTGACCTCAATGGACAGGGCTACGGCACCGGTACCGTCCGTACCCTGCCCGGCGGAGGCGAATGCTCCTATAGGCACGGGGGCGACGGTAGATGCCGTGCGCGACGCCTGCGCTGTGTTGCCCCAGGCGCCGATATTGATGCGACCACCGTTGGGATCGGTCTCGCTGACAAAAACGTCGTTGGGATCTCCTGCGTCGATGGCAGAGCTGTGGTTGGCGTCCGCCGTCCAGTTGCCATCATGGAAGCTGCCCGTCGTTGACTGGGGGTGCAGGTCCGCCGGTGGCGAGACTAGCAATGGGTCCGCCTCCAGACTATGGGCATCCCCCCCCGTCTGAGCCTGCCAGTCGCCAAGCCCTTGCAGCGATTCACCGTCGAATTCTGCAACGTTTGTGCTGCCATCTTCGACATGATACATGTTGTAGTCGAAGATCGTGCCCGCTGGCAGATCCACATTGTGCAGGTTCGCCACAATGCAGTAGCCGTCATTGCCATGGGCAATAACGATGTTGTTGCGAAAGACGTTCCCCGATCCCGGGTCCGCGCCCCGGCCACTGTCATCACCCAACTCCAACTCCACTCTATTGTGATAGAGAGTGTTGTTGATGACGGAGGTGTTCGCTGTGCCCTTGTGGATCCAGATGCCGCGCGCTGAGTTGTCGAAGATCCGGTTGTTGCGGAGGATGTTGCCGCCGTCTTCCGCGTCATACACAAGAATGCCGACGTCGTTGTTGTGGATCCTGTTATCCGTGATCAGCGCCCGTTGTGCCCCCTGAATGTACAGGCCCGGCGTATCGCGCTCTTCGGCGTCACGGATCTCACAGTTGCGCACGGTCACATCATTGGCCCAATCGATATGGAGAGCGGCGGCACGACTGCGTCCTCGCAGGATCAGGCCATCGATCGTGACGAATGGTGAGAAGATGGTGAGCGCCGCGTTGTTGTCCTTCTTCGACACGATCCCCGGGGTGTTGCCGCTGCCG
>CALFPI010000330.1 GCA_937919035.1 uncultured Gemmatimonadaceae bacterium | reverse complement strand
AAGATGAAGAGCGTGCTGCTTACCGGTGTGAATGGCACCGTCGCCAAGGCGATGCTGAAGGAGCTGTCCGATACCTACGACATGTCCGGCATCAGCCTGGTGCGCATGGACGAGGTGATCGGTGACATCGCCCAGCTGGAGACACCGACGTGGAAGGCGCAGATGGATGAGTATCGCCAGCGCCTGATGGAACAGCTCACGACGGCGATCCGCGGCAAGGATTGCCTGGTGCATCTGGGTTGGAATACGCGTGACGACAACATGGGCAAGGGTCTCGACCCGCTCAATCTGCTGCAGGTGGACTGTGCCTACCTGGCCGCCATCGAGGAGAACGTGCCCCGTATCTACCAGGCCAGTTCGGTGAATGCTTACGACTACTTCACCATCATGGAGACCAACGCCGAACCTGTTTCACCGTACCCCGATACGCGCGAAGATCCCTATGGCCACAAGCCCACCAGTCTCTACGGGATCAGCAAGCGCTGGATGGAGATGGCGGGGCAGTTCTACGTGCCCAAGCTGCATCCCGGGCAGAAGATCATGGCCGTGCGCCTGGGCGGAGTGAACTCGAACGATCGTCCCGGTGCCAAGCCCGGCGCCCCGGGACGCCGTGTGTGGTGCAGTCACAGAGACTGTGCGGGCCTGCTCAAGGCTTTTATTGAGTGTGGTGATGACGCCCCCGTATTCTCCACCGTCTTCAATACCTCCAACAACCGCAGCCCGGCGTTTCCGCAGCCCATGTTCGATACGGTCAATCCGTACGGCTGGGTGCCGCAGGACAACGAGGCCGAACAGGACTGAGGCGTCGTCAGGCGAAGGCGCAGACCAGCGTCAGCTGGGGCGGCGTGCCAACGCCGGTCTCCCGGGCGCGCCCCAACAGTACATCGCGACGGCTTTCGACAGCGGCCGGCACGGCGTCGCGATGGGCCCGGGTGATCGCTTCTTCCAGGCGGCCCCCGCCGCAGGCAATGTCAAGCAGGTTTCCCGCATCATGCGCGGCGAGAAATTCTTGCAGATCCTTCACGCGTTTTTCCTCCATCCGGGGTGAGAGCCCGGTCGAAGTGGCCAGTCGTGCCGGCTCCTAGGTCTGCTTCTGCCAGGCCGTGGCGCCGGCAACCTGGATCTCGTGTTGCAGGAGTGTTCTCATCACCTGCAGTGCTTCGGTATCCGTGGAACCCTCGGACTGCTCATAGGGATCTGTGCCCAGATCGAAGAGCTCGAGCGGATCAAAGGCACCGTTGTGCAACAGCTTGAGATCGCCCTGGCGCACAGCGTGCTGGCAGAGACCGAGAAATCGTTCCCCCCCTTCGCGACGCACCCAGTACAGAACCCGTTCACCAAAGTCCTGGGTCTCACCGTGCAGAGTTGGCAGCAGGGAGCGGCCCTCGATAGGGTGATCGATGTGGACGCCGGCGGCGTCACACGCAGTGGGGAACAGGTCCATCAGCAAGGCAACCTGGTCCGTGACGGTGCCGGCGGGGATGTGCCCGGGCCACATGGCGCAGGCTGGCACACGCAAGCCACCCTCATACATGTCGCCCTTGGCGCCACGATAGGGTCCATTGGTAGCGCCCACATTCATCTGGCCGCCGTTGTCCGACGTATAGATGACGAGAGTATTGTCCAGCTGGCCGGTCTCTTCCAGCGCCTGCAACGTGCGGCCGATGCCATGGTCGAGGTGTTCAACGAGGGCGACGTAGCGGACGCGTTCATCGGCAGCTTCCGGCTCGCGTTGACGGACCCGGTCAACCCACTCCTGTGGCGGCTGAATCGGTGTGTGTGGGGCATTGTAGGCGAGATACAGAAAGAACGGCTGCGTCGTCGATTCGCGTTGCCGGATGTACTGGATCGCCCAGTCGGTGAACAGATCGGTGGCATGGCCCTCGGGGTCGATCTCCTGCTGGGCGAACTGCATGTAGTTGATGTCGTGGCGGCGATGCGTCAGGTAGTCATCCATCATATCGCCAAGAAAGCCATGGAAGTGGTCGAACCCGCGACGGCAGGGGTGACTCTCAGGATCCAGCCCGAGATGCCACTTGCCGATGAGCGACGTGTCGTAGCCGGCTCGCTTCAGCATGCTCGGGAGTGTGACGGCATCCAGATGGAGATATCCCCAGCTGTTTTCTGGATGTGTTCGGATGACACCCGGTACACCGACCCGATCGGGATAGCGGCCCGTCAGCAGCGCTGCCCGGCTCGGGGAGCACACGGACGAATTGGCGTAGAAATGCTGGAAGCGGATGCCGTCGCGGGCGATGCGATCCATGTGCGGGGTCTGGATGTGTGGCCCCTGATGCATGGATACATCACCGTAGCCGTGATCGTCCGCCAGAATGACGAGGATGTTGGGTCGGGCTGAATGATTCATTGGCTGATCTCCATTCTATCCTTCTTCACTACGATCAGCACGACGGTCGGTCAACCGACCGTGCGTCGAGGATCTGTTCGCCCGACTGGAGCCGGCTTCAGACCCGTGCTTGATGGCAAGCCAGGGCCGCGGAGGGTGACAGAGAAGGGCACGTAGGATCCTATGGCTCTGTGACCCCAGTCACGACGGACCGCCGGGATGCGGACGATACTCACAAGGCTTACAGGAGGGCCATTGCATCGGTCCCGAACAGAATTGCTGGAAAGGTTCATGATGAAGGGGAGTACAACAATGTCGAAAATGACGATCACTCTCAAACGATGGTTTCTGTTCCTTGGTGTTGGTGCTGCGGTTGTGCTGCAAGGGTGCAGTGGTGACAACCCTGTAGCCAACGAAACCGATATGGAAGTTTCTGTATCTGCGAAGGTTGCTTCGACGCAGGATGCTGCGCAGGAGTGCGCGGAGGAACAGACGTCGCTGGATTCTCGGATTGAGCGCCTGCGGGATTTGCGCGACCGCTTTCCCGTGTTGTCCCGGACGTATACCCCACAGATCGATGATCTCCTGGAGACCATGGCGCAACTGGACGCGCGCTGTGCACAGGTGGGAGCCGTTGATGGGACTGGCGACGATGCAGATGCTGCGCAGGACAACTCCGGTCGTGATAACGACAGAGATGCCGCCGACCGCGCGCAGAAATGCGACGAGGAACTCGCGTCCCTGCAGTCTCGTCTGGAACGTCTGCGGGATCTGCGCGAGCGTTTTCCCGTGCTGGATCGCACGTACACGCCCCAGATCAATGATCTGCTGCGGACACTTGAGCTGGCGAAAGAGCGCTGCGCCCAGCTGGGTGCCGATGCCAATGACGATGCCAATGACGATGACCGGCCAGTCGACGATGGCGACGTTGCGACGGATGACGCAGGCGGCGACGACATCAGGGACGCCGTCGACCGGGCACAGAAGTGTGTCGAGGATCTCGGGTCCCTGCAATCTCGCCTGGAGCGTCTGCGGGATCTGCGCAATCGGTTTCCGGTACTGGCTCGTACATATACCCCCCAGATCGACGATCTCCTTGCAGATATGACGGAACTGAGAGAGCGCTGCGCTCAGGTGGGCTCCGTTGGCGATGATGTCGCCTCTGGCGATGATGTCGATGGTGGTGACGCCGACGTCCGTGACGACGATGCGGACAACCAGGATCGTGATGACGACGGGCGTGCCCTGGCGGAGCGGACCCGGCAGTGTGTCGATGAACATGCATCACTGGAATCCCAGGCACAGAGGCTGAGGGATCTGCGGGATCGTTTTCCGGTGTTGGCTCAAACCTACAATCCTCAGATCGATGATCTCCTGGGGAAATTGAGAGAGCTGGGCGAACGCTGTGCCCAGGCGGGTCCCGGCGACGATGGCGACGACGTTGACCAGGGCAACGATGATGCTGATGACCAGGATCGCGTCGACAACGGGCGTGCCCTGGCGGAGCGGGCTCAGCAGTGCGCCGATGAACATGCATCACTGGAATCCCAGGTACAGAGGCTGAGGGATCTGCGGGATCGTTTTCCGGTGTTGGCCCGTACCTACAACCCCCAGATCGACCGTCTTCTGGAGAAATTGACGGAGCTGGAGGAACGCTGCGCCCAGGTGAGTTCCGGTGACGACGCCAACGACGAAGATGGCGACGCTGGTGACGATGCCGACGACGATGCCGACGACGATGGTGACGACGATGGTGACGATGCCGACGAGGATCGCGATGACAACGGGCGCGCCTTCGTGGAGCGAGCCCGGCAATGTGCCGATGAACATGCGTCACTGGACACCCGCATCGAGAGATTGCGGGATCTACTGGATCGCTTCCCGGTGCTGGCCCGTTCGTACAACCCCCAGATCGACGGTCTTCTGGAGAAAATGACGGAACTGGAGGAACGCTGCGCCCAGGTTGGTCCCGCTGACGATGGTGATGATGCTGACGATGGTGACAACGCTGACGACGCCGACGATGGTGACGACGCCGATGGTGACGACGCTGACGACGCCGACGATGGTGACGACGCTGACGACGCCGAC